>JBDIBE010000073.1:0-11818 GCA_039812785.1 Thermoanaerobaculia bacterium
GCCCGGTCCGCCGGGCCCCTGCGGCCGGAACCGGAGGCCCGGGAAGCGCCGCAGGAGGCCGGGCCCCGGCCGCGCTCCGGGGTGCGCCACGACGCCCAGCCAGCCTTCGGAGAGGAGGCCGGGGCGCGCCAGGTCGTCGAGGACGGCCTCGTAGAGCCGCAGGGCGGCCTCCTCGCCCAGGTCGGCGGCGAGCGGGGTCTTCGACCGCCCCGCCTCCGGCTCCCGGGCGAAGAGGACGACCGACGGCCTCACTTCTTCGTCGCGCCCGAGTCGGGCGGCAGGACCGAGACGAAGATCGACTGCTGCACGTAGCTCACGGTGTTCGTCGGCTCGTCCCGGACGGCGAGCGAGAGGCGCTGGCCCCCGGGGATCATCAGGAGGCGCGCGTCGTAGACGAAGTCGCGGCGGTTGACGTCGGCGAGGTCCTTCGAGGCGACCTCGACCGGGACGATCTGCTGGGCGAGCTCCGACTGCTTTCCCGCCGAGTCGACGACGATGAAGTAGAGGACGACCCGCCCGCGCGCCGTGGCCCCCTCCGGCAGGAGCGTGATGCGGCTGAAGGGAACGCGGATCCGGATCGGGACGAGGTAGTTCTGGGCGTCGGCCGGGGCCGGCTGCCCCACCTCGATGCCGACGGCGAGCGGGTTCTCGTCGCGGACGAAGTAGAGCGCCGAGGTGACCCCCTCGGCGATGCGGGTCTCGAGGCCCTTCTCGATGTAGCTCCGCCGGGAGCGCGCCTTGAGGCCCTTCTTCTTCATCTTCACCTCGACCTTGCGCGGGCGCTCTCCGCCGGTCTTCAGGCTCCGGTACCCGACGGAGTAGTACGAGGTGTAGTCCGCCTTCATGTCGTTCAGCGAGCCGGTGATGTCGTTCCGGTTCAGGATGGCCTTGCCGCCCGTCTCCTCGGCCATCAGCTGGATCATCGACTGGAGGTTCGTCTTCTCGATGAACGGGTCGATCCGCTGCTCCGTCGACCGGTTCTCGGCGCTGACGCCCGTGTCGATCGAGAGGCCCGAGGCGTCGACCATGTACATCGTCACGCCCGCCGCGTTGGCGGCCCGGATGATCCCGAGGTAGGAGGCCGTCTTGTCGAACTCGAAGCCCATCAGGCCCCCGGACTGCGTCCGGAACTTGTCCTGGACGTACTTCCAGAGCTCGGCGCCGGGAGTCTGCGGGAGTCCCTCGGAGACGTGGAGGAGGATCTTCCGCCCCTCGATCCCGGCGAGCTGATCGATCGTCTTCTTCAGCGCGTCGACCGTGAACTTCAGGTCGTTCTCGTACGACTGCGCGTACGAGCGGACCTCCTGGAAGGCCTCGGTCTCGCTCTGCGCCTCGTCGATCCGCTTGATGACGTCGCGCCTCTCCTGCATGCGCGTCTGGCCCATCGTCGAGAGGTCTTCCTGCTGCTTGAGGACGTCGGAGACCTCGCGCCCGTCGTTCGTGAACTTCCGCCGGACCTTCAGGGAGCGGTCCCACGTCACGACCATCGCCTCGACGCTGTCGCGCACGTTCTCGCGCACCCAGCCCTGCACGTTCCGGAGGACGCGGTTCCTGTTGAACGGCTGCAGGCTCAGGTTGTCGATGAAGATGACGACGTGCGTCCGGGGGACGACGAGGGGCGCGGCCGCCGGCTCCGGGGCGGCGGGAGCGGGGGCCGGAGCAGGCGTCGGGGCGGGCGCAGCGGGAGACGGCGCCGGAGAGGCCGCGGCGCCGGGAACGGGCTCGTCCCCGAAGAAGACGACCTTGCCGCCGTCGACCGCGTAGAAGTTCGTCAGCGGCTGGAGCTGGCCGTCCTCGTAGACCTCGAAGTCCTCCTTCGTCAGCCCCTTGACGCGGTTCCCCTTCGAGTCCGTCACGACGACGTCGAGGTTCGTGACCGTGACGTCGACGTTCCTCACGAGCGGTCCGGGCCTCGGCGTGGGCGCCGGGGTCGGCGGAGCGGCCGAGAGGACGAGCGCGGGAAGGACCGCGAGGAGGGCGGCCGCGGCGGCGGGCGAGGAGGGGCGGGAAAGCACCATGGCCGCATTCTACGGATGCCGAAGAACCGCGGCCCGAGAGGACCGGAACGGTCCCCGATCGCGCTTCTGGCGCGGGAGTTTTCCGCTTGCACTTCGCCCGACCCTCCGTGAGAATGTCCGCCTCGAATGACGGCCGCCCCGGGCCCGGTGGGCGCGCGGACGTTCCGAGAGGTCGAGGGAAGATCCGGAGGTCGGGGCTGAATAAGCCGCAGCAGGGAACGGACGCGGAGGCAGAGTTCGGGGGGGGGCGCGGGGACGCGGATCTCGCCCGGCCTGTGCTCTCCTACGTCGTAAACGTCCGTCAGGTTGCCCTTTCCTGCGCGAGGAGCCCACGGTAGTGCCCCGGCTCGCTCCTCCCCTCGACACCCTCTCGGCGCGGCGGGCGCGAATCCACCGGCGAATGCGGGCGACGGGGAGCAGCGAAAAGTATGTCTGACCGGGAACGGGACGGTGGTCTCCCGGGTCTCATGACCGCGGGCACCGTGGGTGCGCGAAAGGAGAGAGGGCCGATGACCGGAATCGGGACGGGGAGAGACGGCCGGAAGATCCTCCGGAGCCGGCTTCGCCGGGTGATGGCGGTCGCCGGGCTCGCCCTGGTGGTCACGACCGGGACGGGGTGCCAGAGGGTCGTCGACCAGTTCAAGGCGAAGCAGCTCATCCGCAAGGGCAACGCCTACTTCAAGGAACAGCTCTACGAGGACGCGCTGAAGCAGTACGAGGAGGCGGCGAAGCTGGACCCGACCGAGGTCCGGCTGAAGAAGTTCGTCGCGATGGCCAACATGGCCACCTACAGCCCCGGCTCGCAGCACCCCAAGGACCTGGCGGCGCTCGAGGCGGCGATCAAGAACTTCAAGGAGTACCTCGCGGCGCGGCCGGAGGACGAGGGGGCGGCGAAGTTCCTCGTCACCACCTACATGAACTCCCGGCGCTACGACGACGCGATCCAGTACTTCAAGGACTGGCTCAAGGTCCACGCGAGCGACAAGCAGGCCGTCCAGACGATCGCCATGCTCTACGCCAAGAAGGGCGACTTCGACCAGTCGATGGAATGGCAGGAGAACCTGGCGAAGCTCGACCCGTCGAACGCCGAGGTCTTCTACACCATCGGCGTCACCTGCTGGGACAAGTCGTACAACACGCCGGCCGCCGAGCTCGACGGCGAGGCGCGCAAGGCGATGATCGACAAGGGTATGGCCGCCCTCGAGAAGGCGAACGCGCTCCGCACGGACTACTTCGAGGCGATGCTCTACGTGAACCTCCTCTACCGCGAGTACGCGAAGCTCGAGAACGACCCTGCGAAGAAGCAGGAGTACCTCGACAAGGCCGCCGAGTGGCAGAAGAAGGCCCTGGAGGCGCGCGACCGCGTGAAGCAGAAGGAACGCGAGGAAGCGGCCAAGAAGAACCCGCTCGAAGCGATCTGACGAGCCGAGCGAGAGGACCGCGAACATGTTCGAATCCGCCCTCATCGAGTCGAAGAAGCAGAAGGGAACGGGGAACCGCTGGCTCTCCGTCCCGATGTCGGTCTTCCTCCACTTCGTCGTCGGCGGCACGGTGATCGCCGCCTCGATGTGGTACATCGAGGAGATCCCCGAGCCCCCGATCCCGGTCACCTTCTACTCCGAGGCGGCTCCCCCGCCGCCGCCGCCGCCGCCGCCGCCGAAGGCCGCCCCCAAGGCCGCGCCCAAGGTCGAGCCGGTCAAGCAGATGTCGAACGCGGCCCCGATGATCATCCCCGACGTCCTCCCGACGGCCCCGTCGGCCCCCGCCGACGACTCGGGCATCGAGGGCGGCGTCGAGGGCGGCGTCGAAGGCGGCGTCGAGGGCGGCGTCATGGGCGGCGTCCTCGGCGGCGTGAAGGGCGGCGTCCTCGGCGGCGCGGCCGAGGTCGAGGCGCCCCTCCGGGTCGGCGGCGACGTCAAGGAGCCCGTCGAGATCTCCCGCGTCCAGCCCGTCTACCCCGAGGCCGCCCGAAAGGCCCGCCTCCAGGGCATCGTCATCCTCGAGGCGATCATCACCAAGGACGGCAACGTCGAGTCCGTCCGAGTCCTCCGCGGGATCAACCCGCTGCTCGACAACGCCGCCATGCGCGCCGTCCAGCAGTGGAAGTACAGGCCCGCGACCTTCAACGGCCGGCCGGTCCCGGTGTACCTGACGGTCACCGTGACCTTCAAGCTCCAGTAACCGAACGCGAACGCCTTCCAGCGACGCATAAATCCAAAAGGAGGATCTCCACCATGGAAATGGATCTCGGACACATTTGGGCGCAGATGTCGCCCATGGTCAAGGCGATCATGGCCCTTCTCGTCTTCCTGTCGGTCTACTCGCTCGGCGTCTCGCTCGAGCGCTGGTGGACCTTCCGGGCGGCGAAGAAGCAGTCGGTCAAGTTCGCCCTCGAGATCGGGCCCCTTCTCAAGCAGGAGAAGCTGAAGGAGGCCATCGACCTCTCCAAGAAGTACAAGCAGAGCCACGTCGCCAAGGTCGTCTCCCCCGGCCTCCTCGAGTTCGCGTACGAGGCCCACGGCGGGAACGTCGCCGGCCATGACGTCGTCGCCGCCGCGGAGCGCGCCATCGGCCGCGCCGCGATGATGACGGGCGCCGACATGCGCAAGGGCCTCGGCGGCCTCGCGACGATCGCCTCGACGGCGCCGTTCATCGGCCTCCTCGCGACGGTCATCGGCATCATCCGCTCCTTCCAGGGCATGGCGACCTCCGGCACGGGCGGCCTCGGCGCCGTCTCCGCCGGTATCGCCGAGGCCCTCATCGGCACGGCCCTCGGCCTCTTCGTCGCCATCCCGGCCGTGTGGCTCTACAACTACTTCCTCAACAAGATCGAGCGCTTCAACGTCGAGATGTCCAACTCCTCGTCGGAGCTCCTCGACTACTTCATCAAGCGGATGGGCTCCCGCGCGGCCTGAGGAGGGCGTCCCGGGGCCCCGCCCCGGCACACCCCCCTCCCGCCGTGAACGGAGGACACGACGATGGGAATGGAAGACTTCGGAGGCCGGCACGAGACGAAGAGCGAGATCAACGTCACTCCTCTCGTCGACGTCATGCTGGTCCTCCTCATTATCTTCATGGTCGTCACGCCCATGCTGCAGAAGGGCAAGCCCGTGCTGCTCCCGCAGACGGACCAGCCGGACAAGAAGCCCGAGTCGGACAAGGAGCTCCTCATCAGCGTCCAGGCCGACAAGATGATCTTCATCGACGCCAAGTGGTACCCGGACGCCGAGTTCGCCGCGAAGATGAAGGAGCTCGGCGAGAGGGCCTCCAGCAAGGACGTCCTCATCAAGGCCGACAAGCAGCTCCAGTACGGTGACGTCCGAAAGGTCATGCGCATGATCAAGGAGGGCGGCTTCGAGAAGGTCTCCCTGATCACCGAGCGCAGGGCCGAGAAGTAGGAGGGCACGCCATGGGTATGGATATCGGAGGAAAGTCGGGCGGGCCCAAGTCCGAGATCAACGTCACCCCCCTCGTGGACGTCATGCTCGTCCTGCTGATCATCTTCATGATCCTGCAGCCGATGCTCCAGATGGGCTACGAGGTCAACGTCCCCCCGAACATGCCTCCGAACACGATGGTGGAGGCGAACCCGGAGCAGATCATCGTCTCGCTCACCGCGAACAACGAGATCTACCTCAACAAGGAGCGGGTCGAGCGGTCGAACCTTCCGATCCGGCTCCAGGAGGTCCTCCGGAACCGCGGGAAGAAGCCCGTCTTCTTCTCGTGCGAGGACACGGTCAAGTACGACGATGCCATGAAGCTCATGGACATCGTCCGCTCGAACGGCGCCGAGAACATCGGCATCGTCATGGACTGGGTCGACCCGCTCCAGCAGGCGACGCCGGCCGGCTGATCGCCCCGGGCGGGATCCGCCCGACCCGCGAACCCCGAGAATCCCCGGCACCCGCCGGGGATTCTCATTTTCGGCCGCCCGCGCGCGATCGCCCGCGATGCGGTATCGTCCGCCGCGCCACGGACCCCACGCTTGCAGGAGAGCTTCCGAGACCGATGCATGCCCAGCTCGTCATCCTGATCCTAGGCATTTCCGTCGCTTCCCTCGCCGCCGCCGGCTGGCTCGCCCGCTGGGTCCTGGCCCGGGACACCGGCACGAAGGAGATGCGGACGATCTCCGACGCCATCAAGGAGGGCGCCGAAGCGTTCCTTCGGAGGCAGAACCGGACGATCGTGATCCTCGCGGCCGCCCTGGCCGCCGTGATCTTCGTCCTCTACGGCTTCGTCCGGGGGCACCACGAGTTCGACCCCGTCGGCTCGCGGATCGCGATGGCGACCTGGATCACGATCTCCTTCGCCCTCGGCGCGGCCTGCTCCGTCGTCGCGGGCTACGTCGGCATGTGGGTGTCGATCCGTACGAACATCCGGACCGCCTCCGCCGCCCGGACGTCGCTCAACGACGCCCTCCGCGTCGCCCTCCGCGGCGGCGCCGTCTCGGGGCTCTTCGTCGTCGCGATGTCGCTCCTCGGGGTCGGCGGCCTCTACGCCCTCGTCGAGGCGGTCACGGACGTCCCCCCCGAGAAGATCCCGCTCCTCATCGTCGGCTACGGCTTCGGGGCCTCGTTCGTCGCCCTCTTCGCCCAGCTCGGCGGCGGCATCTACACGAAGGCCGCCGACGTCGGCGCCGACCTCGTCGGCAAGGTGGAGGCGGGGATCCCCGAGGACGACCCGCGCAACCCGGCCGTCATCGCCGACCTCGTCGGCGACAACGTCGGCGACTGCGCCGGCCGCGGCGCCGACCTCTTCGAGTCGACGGCGGCCGAGAACATCGGCGCCATGATCCTCGGGGCCACCCTCGCGATGCTCGCCGAGAAGGCGAACGCGCCCTTCGCCGCCGGAGTCGTCGGCGTGATGCTCTTCCCCCTCGTGGCGCGCGCCTTCGGCCTCCTCGCCGCGATCGTCGGGATCCTCGTCGTCCGGACGGACGAGAACGCCGACCCGATGGCCGCCCTCAACCGCGGCTACGCGGTGACGGCCGTCCTCGCGATCGCCGGCTTCGGCGTCGCGACGAAGTGGCTCCTCGCGAACCCGGCCGCCCCGAACGCCTGGTGGATGTTCTTCCTCTGCGGCGTCATCGGCGTCCTGACCTCCTGGGCGTTCGTCTGGATCACGCAGTACTACACCGAGTACCGCTACCGGCCCGTCCGCGAGATCGCCCAGGCCTCCGTGACCGGCCCGGCCACGAACATCATCTCCGGCATCGCGATCGGCCTCGAGTGCACGCTCCTGCCGGTCCTGACGATCTCCGTCGCGATCCTCGCCTCCTACAAGCTCGGCTCGGCGGCGATCGTCCACGGCGGGCTCTTCGGCACCGCGGTCGCCACGATGGGCATGCTCGGGACGGCCGCCTACATCCTCGCGATGGACACCTTCGGGCCGATCACCGACAACGCGGGCGGCATCGTCGAGATGTCGGGCCAGCCCGAGGCGATCCGGAAGAAGACGGACCGCCTCGACTCCGTCGGGAACACGACGAAGGCCCTCACCAAGGGCTACGCCATCGGCTCGGCCGCGCTCGCCGCCTTCCTCCTCTTCTCGGCCTACATGGACGAGGTCCGCCTCTACCTCGGCGCGACGGAGGGCTCGAAGGTCTTCCAGTCGGTCGACATCGCCAAGCCCGAGATCTTCATCGGCGCGCTCCTCGGCGCGATGCTCGTCTTCTTCTTCTCCGCGCTCGCGATCAAGGCCGTCGGCCGCGCGGCGCAGTCCGTCATCGAGGACGTCCGCGCGCAGTTCCGGGAGAAGCCCGGGATCATGGAGGGGACCGAGAAGCCCGACTACGCCCGCTGCGTCGACCTCGTCACCGCGGGCGCCCTGAAGCAGATGGTCCTCCCCGGCCTCGTCGCCGTCGGCGCGCCGATCGTCGTCGGCCTCGTCTTCCGCGTCTTCATCTCCGACGCGGACCGGACGATCGCGGCCGAGGCTGTCGCGGCGCTCCTGATGGTCGGCACGATCGCCGGAATCCTCATGGCGACCTTCCTCAACAACGGGGGCGGCGCCTGGGACAACGCGAAGAAGTACATCGAGACGGGCGAGTTCGTCGTCGACGGGCGCGTCGTCGGCAAGAAGTCCGAGTCGCACAAGGCGGCCGTCGTCGGCGACACCGTCGGCGACCCCTTCAAGGACACGGCGGGCCCGTCCCTCCACGTCCTCATCAAGCTCCTCGCCACGATCACGCTCGTCCTCGCGCCGATCTTCCTCTGAGCGGACCGGGGACCCTCCGGCCCTCCTCGAAGGCCGCCCTCGCGGGCGGCCTTCGCCTTTCCGGGGAGGCCTCAGAGCAGGAGGGCGAAGACCTCGTTCGAGAGGAGGACGCCTTCGCGGGTCAGCCGGACGCGCCCTTCCCCGCGGACGAGGAGGCCGGCCGCGAACGCGTCCTCGAGCCGCGCGCGGTCGTCCGTGCCGAGCGTCGCGACCGCCCCTTCGAAGGCCTTCTCCCCCACCCCGGCCGACGTGCGGAGCCCGAGCAGGGCCGTCTCGCGGATCGCGGCGTCCCTCTCGAGCGTCTCCTCGGCGACGACGGCGCTCCCCCGAGCGGCGACGCTCGCGAGGTAGGCCGGGATCGAGCCGGAGTTCGTCCTCCGGGTCGTCCCGTCGAAGGAGACGGCCGAGACGCCGAGCGCGAGGACCGGCTCCCGTCGCCAGTACTTGAGGTTGTGGCGGCTCTCCTCGCCGGGCCGCGCCCAGTTCGACGTCTCGTAGCGCGGGAGGCCCGCCGCCGCGCAGGCGTCGTCGACCGCCTCCCAGCGCGCGGCCATCTCCTCGTCGTCCGCGAAGAGGGCGGGAGCCCGCTCCCTCATCGCGACGAGGCGGGGCGCCTTCTCGATCTCGAGGAGGTACGCCGAGACGTGCCCGACCCCCGCGGCGAGAAGCCCGGAGAGCGCCTCGATGAGGCTCGGCCGCGTCTGCCCGGGGATCCCGATCATCAGGTCGGCCGAGAGCCTCGCTCCGAGGCGGGCCGCGCGGCGGAGCGCGGCGAGGGCCGAGGCCGCGTCGTGCCTCCGCTCGAGCGGTGCGAGCTCCTCGTCGCGGAGCGACTGGACGCCCACGGAGAGGCGGTTCACCCCGATCCCGACGAGCGCCTCGAGCCGCTCCGCGTCGAGGTCGTCCGGGTTCGCCTCGGCCGTCACCTCGGCGCCCGGGGCGATCCCGACCGCCTCCCGGAGAGCCGCCAGGACGCGCCCGAGGTTCGCGGGATCGGCGAACGACGGCGTGCCGCCCCCGAAGTAGACCGTGTCGACGGGCCCCTCGACCTCCCCCGCCCGCGCCCGGGCCTCCGCGACGAGGGCGTCGAAGTAGGCCCCCTCGGTCTCCCTGCCCGTCACGGCGACGAACGAGCAGTAGGAGCAGCGATGCGCGCAGTACGGGACGTGGACATAGGCGCCCGGGCGGGGACTCACGAGCCGAGGAGGGCGCGGAGCCGGTCGTCCCGCGCGGCGTCGCCCGGGGCGGCCCCGAGGAGCCGCTCGACGTACTTCGCGAGGAGGTCGACCTCCACGTTGAGGAGGTCCCCGGCCCGCCGGCGCGAGAGCGCCGTCGCCGACCAGGTCTCCGGGATGACCGCGACCCGGAGCTCGTCGGCGCGCAGCCCGGCGACCGTGAGGGAGATGCCGTCGAGCGCGATCGAGCCCTTCTCGACGACGTAGCGCCCCCACGGACCGAGCGCGACGCCGAGCGTCCGGAAGCTCCCCTCGTCTTCGATCCGCGTGATGGCCGCCGTCGCGTCGACGTGCCCCTGGACGACGTGCCCGCCGAGCCGCGCGCCGACCGCGAGGGCCCGCTCGAGGTTCACGGCGTCTCCTGGCCGGAGGGCGCCGAGCGTCGTCCGCGCGAGCGACTCGCCCGAGACGTCGAAACGGAGGGCGCCCGCCGCCCCGCCCGGGACCGCGGTGAGGCAGACCCCCGAGACGGCGATGCTCTCTCCCCGCGCGACGTCGCCGAACGAGGCCGGGGCCTCGACCTCGAGGACCGCGCCGCCCGGCTGACGCCGGATGGAGAGGACGGAGGAGGCCGCTTCGACGAGGCCGGTGAACACGCCGCGATCCTACGCTCCCGGCCAGGCGAGGCGGCCGGTGAGGCGGAAGCCGTCCCCGAGCGGCGCGACCTCGGGGGCGTGCAGGCGGGGCGCGAGCGCCAGGTCGTCGAACCCCGCGCCCGCGAGCGCCGACGGGGCGCCGCGACCGCCGAGGAGGAGCGGGGCGTAGTAGCCGGTGACCCGGTCGGCGAGGCGCGCTTCGAGGAAGCCCCAGGAGGTCTCGCCCCCGCCCTCGACGAGGAGGGAGCGCGCCTCGCGCCGATGGAGCTCCGCGAGGAGCGCCGCGAGGTCGACCCGCCCTTCCGCCTCGCCGGGCAGGGAGAAGACCTTCACGGCGCGGTCGCGGAAGGGCTCGAGGCGCGGGTCGGACGGGGGCGCGGCCGTCGCGAGCCACGCCTCGCCCGCCTTCTCGGGGTCGAAGACGCGGGACGAGGCGGCGACGCGGAGCCGGCCGTCGACGACGATCCTCCGGTGCGGGACGATCGAGCGGTTCAGGCCCGCGCGACGGTCGAGCGAGGGGTCGTCCGCGAGGACGGTCCCGGCGCCGACGAGGATGGCGTCGCACTCCTCGCGCAGCCGCATCGCGTCGGCCCGGGCCTCCTCCCCCGTGATCCAGCGGCTCTTCCCCGACGCCGTGGCGATCCGCCCGTCGAGCGAGGCCCCCCACTTGAGGTGGACGAAGGGGCGCCCCAGGCGGACGGACGCGAGGAACGGCTCGTTGAGCTGCTCGGCGCGGTCCGCGAAGGCGCCCGTCTCGGTCGCGATCCCTCCCTCGCGGAGCCGCTCACGCCCCTTGCCCGCCGTCCGCGGGTCGGGGTCGAGGAGCGAGAAGACGACCCGCGCGACTCCCGCCCGAACGAGCGCGTCGGCGCAGGGGGGCGTTCGCCCGTGGTGCGCGCACGGCTCGAGGTTCAGGACGACCGTCGCGCCCCGGGCGCGGCTCCCCGCCTCGGCGAGGGCGACGGCCTCCGCGTGCGGCCCCCCGGCCCGCTCGTGCCATCCCTCCCCGACGACCTCGCCTCCCGGCGCCACCACGACGGCGCCGACGCGCGGGTTCGGAGAGGTCGAGTAGCGGCCGCGCTCGGCCAGCTCGAAGACGCGCGCGAACGCGGCGTCGAGGTCAGTCATCGATGAGGGCGGACGCGAAGCCGGCCGGGTCGAAGTCGAGAAGGTCGTCCGCGGTCTCGCCGACGCCGACGTAGCGGACCGGGAGCTTCAGGTCGCGGACGATCGCGAGGATGACGCCGCCCTTCGCCGTCCCGTCCATCTTCGTCAGGACGAGCCCGGTGACCCCGGCGGCCTTGAGGAACTCGCGCGCCTGCGCGAGCCCGTTCATCCCGGTCACCGCGTCGAGGACGAGGAGCACCTCGTGGGGCGCCCCGGGGATCTCCCGCCCGGCGATCCGCCGGATCTTCGAGAGCTCCTCCATCAGGTTGTGCTTCGTGTGGAGGCGCCCCGCCGTGTCGACGAGGAGGAGGTCGGCCCCGCGCGACTTCGCGGCGACGCAGGCGTCGAAGACGACGGCGGCCGGGTCGGCGCCGGGGCGGTGCTTGACGAGCGGGATCCCGATCCGCCCCGCCCAGACCTCGAGCTGGTCGATCGCCGCGGCCCGGAACGTGTCGGCCGCGGCGAGGACGGGCTTGCCCCCGGCCGCCGCCGCGCGCGCCGCGAGCTTGGCCGCGGTCGTCGTCTTCCCCGTGCCGTTCACGCCGACCATCAGGACGACGCGCGGCTGCCCCGGGGCGGGCGTCGC
>JBDIBE010000074.1:0-11780 GCA_039812785.1 Thermoanaerobaculia bacterium
AGGGCGAGGCCGGGCTCGCGAGGCTGTAGACGAGGAAGCCGTAGTTGTACTTGACGAGGAGCTTCGCCCCGGAGCCGCTCCCCCCGACCGCGATGTCGTCCTGCCGGCCGAGCATGTAGGACGGGCTCACGCTCGAGGGCGGGTCGAACCGCGAGGCCGACACGAGCACCTGGCAGGCCGAACCTTCGGCGGGCCGCGCGGCGGAGCTCAGCGAGGCGGCGGCGACGAGCGCATACGCGAACGCACGCAGGATCTTCGGGCGGCGGTCAAGTTCCATGAAACCCCCTGAGAGAAGCACCCCTGATCGATATGCCCGCCGGCCCTCGACGGAGCCCGCGCGAGCGAAAGCAAAGGACGGCCGGATTATAGCTCGGAGCTCCGCCGGGCAGGGTCGGCGGTGCCGGGCCGGCGGCAGCGGGGCGACTCGCAACGCCGCGGAGTGTCGGAGGTCACGGAAATCCCACGCGGCCGCCGGGCACCCCGCCGACCGGCGGCGCGGGCGCCGCCGGAGGCCCCACAAAAAGAGAACGGGCGGCCGAAGCCGCCCGTTCCAGGGATTCCGTGGAATTTTCCGGTCTTACTCGGTGACGGCGACCGGGATGTTCGCGGGCTCGGTGATCGCCTGGCCCGTGAAGCAGGTGAACTGGTTGTCGAGCAGCGTGGCGTGGTGGCCGACGCTGACGAACTGGCCGGGGGCGGTGTGCTCGACGCCGACGAAGGCCTGGTTGAACTGGGACATGTACGGACGGACGGCAGGCGCGGTCACCGCGACCTGGGGCGGGAACTGGATGGCCGACCAGCCGAAGTCGTAGCCCGCGGGGTTGAAGTCGGTGTTGTCCGCGAGGATGATCCTCTGGGACTCCCACCAGATGTACGGCGGGTTCGGGCTGACCGGATCGCCGCCGGACGGGCCGGGGGTGATCTGCGTCTCGTTCATGTTCTCGTCCTCATCGCGCGTGGCGATGAAGACCGGGATGGTGTTGTCGGCGATGTTGCAGAGGGTGACGACCTCGTCGTCCGCGCCGTCCCACACGTCGGAACGCCACACGGTGATCGTCGAGGTGGCCGCGCCGGCCTTGTCGAGGAAGCGGAAGCCGTAGGCCACGCCGAGCGGCTCGCGGCCGTCGCCGATGAAGGAGAAGCGGGCGTACGGGCCGGCGGCGTCGGTGATGGCGCCCGAGGAGCTGTCGACCGTGTAGCGGGCGTAGAACGTACGCTCGGTCACCCAGTCGAGGCGGGAGTCGAACTCGAGGGCGACGGCCGTGTCGCCGGAGATGTTCGCCGCGGTGTTCGCGTCAACGTAGAACACGTCGCCCATGAGGACGTTCGTGCCGCCGTTGAGGTCCCAGCCGACGGTCGCGATGGCGTCGTTCGTGTAGAACGCCGACTCATCCGGGAAGTAGTTCGTGCAGTAGTTGACGACGTCGATCGTGAGGTAGCCCGTGAAGTCGCCCGAGGCGGTGCCGGTGTTCGCCGTGCCGCAGACGGGGTTCTTCGAGTCGTTGGCCGGACGGGTCGTCAGGCTGAAGACGTCGGCGCCCTCGTCGAGGGAGAGCCACACCTTCTGGCGGAACAGGCCCGTGAAGGCCGGCTCGTCGTAGTAGCCGATCGACATGTCGAAGTCGCCGCCGACCACGTCGTACTCGGGGTTCGTGAAGCGGATGAACTTCGTCTTGCTGTCGCCGAGGTACTTGGTGAGGTTCTGGCAGATGTCGGTCGTGGCGGCCTTCTGGAGCGTCGGGTTGACGTTCAGGTAGCCGTTGAGGACGTCGCGCATGTTGAACGTGGCGACGTCGTAGCCGGTCATCGGGACGTTGAAGTCGAGGACGGCGGCCGACTGCTTGTTCCACACGGTGACGTGAGCGATGACGCCCCACTCGGAGACGTTCGTGATCGCCACGAGCGTGTTCGCGCCACCCGGCTGGATGCCGGCGGCGAGGCTGGTCCCCGGGGTGTTCGAGACCTTGAAGTAGGGAACCAGGAGCGTGGCGCCGGGGACGTTGTCGTAGGAGCACGTCACGGCGTAGCTGGTCCCCGTGGCCGCGATCAGCGCCAGGGCAACCAAGACGGTAAACTTCTTCATCTTCTCTCCTGCTGGTTTATGGAAATCGCTGGGATCGAAACGGAACGACGTCGTGCTGCGCACTCCCCCGATATCGGATCACCTCCCGTGCTTTCGGTCGGAACCCAGTTTTCGCACCCGTGCCCCGGGGCCCCTTCGGGACGTACCGCGGCACGGAATGATGCAGCAACTCTCATGAAGCAGGGGGAAGGTTAGGGGCGCTATTCGGAAATGTCAAGGGTCGGAGACGAGAAATATGCCGGGACCGCATATCCCTCCGGGAGGGGCCGCCGGCATAGGGGCCCCTCCCGGCGCGGCGCTCAGCCGGCGTTCCGGAAGAAGCGGATCCCACCGGCCCTCGTCGGCGCCCCGGTCCGGTACTCGTACATCATGACGATGTCGTTGCGCCCGTCCCCGTCGACGTCGACGACCTTGACGCTCATCGAGCGGTTGACGAAGGTCGGCTCGAGGGCCGGGTCGAGCTCCTCGAACTCGCCTGAGCGCGTCTGGAAGAAGACCCGGACCCGCCCCGTGACGTCGTCGGCGAGGACGACGTCGTCCCGGCCGTCGCCGTCGAGGTCGCCGACCCCGACCCCCTGCGACTCCAGGCCGACGTTCGCGAGGGCCTTCTCGATCCTCTTCCGCTTCCACTGCCCGCCGTCGCGGTAGTAGATCGACAGCCCCTGGCCGCGGATCGGGCGGCTCGCCGTGCCCGGCGCGTTCGCCTTGACCCACGTCGCGAAGACCGCCGGCTTGCCCATGTACGTTCCCGCGGCGACGCTGGAATGGAAGCCGTAGGCCTCGATGGCGGCGATCGCCGCCGGCTTCCACGACTTCTCGGCCGCGTGCCACTCGTAGAGGAGCGTGCGCGACCCGGTCGTCCGGCAGCCCGACGCGTAGAAGGGGGCCCCGCCGTCGGAAGGCTTCGGGACGAACGCGAGGCCGTACCCCCAGCACGACTCCTCGAGCCCCGCGGAGGCGTCGACGAACTTCCCGTCGGCGCCCGCGAGGAAGGCCCGAGCGTTGTAGCCCTTCCGTGGGTCGTCGTCCGGGGCGATCTCTCGCGCATCCGCCTTCCGCGGGGTCATCCCCGAGGCCCTCATCGAGTCCCGCCGGTACTGGGCCGACATCTCGGACTCGTCGGCGACCGTGACGATGTCCATCCGGCCGTCTCCGTCGAGGTCCCCCGCCGCGATCGCGCGCCCCGACAGGGTGCGCGGCAGGCCACGGTCCTCGCGCCGGAACCGGTAGCCCCCCTCGTTGAACGAGATGAACGGGGACGACCCGTGGCCGACCGTCACGACGTCGTTCTTTCCGTCTCCGTCGAGGTCGCGGACGGCCGCACCGCCGTAGCTGCTGTTGAGCGTCTCGTCCCCCGTGAGCTCCGGGGTGACCGACTTCCAGGCCGTGCCGTCGAACCGGAAGATCCGGAAGTCGCCGCTGCCGAGCCGGGGCGGCGTCGTGACGATCTCGGGCCGGCCGTCGCCGTCGACGTCGCCGACGTCCAGGTTCGAGCGCCAGAAGCCCGTCGTCGGAAGCCCCCCGGACTTCTCCTCGAGGCGCAGCTTCACCTTCGACCGCGCCGGGGTGACGACCTCGTACTCGAGCGGGTCGACCGCCAGGATCGGGGCGAGCCCCTCGGGCGGGGCGTCCACGTCCGCGGCCTTCTTGACCGGCTCGGGCGGAGCCTCGACGTAGTAGAAGTCCGCGTCCTCCTTCACGAGGTCGAAGGAGAAGGTCTTCGGGTTCATCTGGGTGTGGCGGAGCTTGCCGTTCACGACCCGGAGCGTCCGGGACTTCGGGACGCGCATCAGCTTCTTGCCCGTGGCCGCGTCCGTCACGACCTCCCAGTCGCCGGGCAGGCCCTCGACGGGCTCGGTCTGCTCCATGGGCGGCCGGCCCGCCGCGAGGAGGGCCGCGTCCATGGCGCGGCGCTCCCTCTCCGCGAGCTCCTCCGCGGTCGGCGTCGGCTCCGCCTTTACGGCGGGCGCGGCGGGCGCGGCGGGCGGAGGAGGCGCGGACGTGCAGCCCGCGAAGACGAGGACGGAGACGAGGAGCGAGGGGACGGTTCTTCTCAAGGTATCTCCTGGAGCGCATCGGTCGGCCCGGCCGGAGGCCCGGGCGCCGCCGCGGCGGATGTTATCGACGATCAGAGGACGTCCACGAAGACCTTGCGGCTCCGTTCGAAGAACGCGTGGCCGAGAAGGCCGAGGACCGCGAGGACGCCGCCCCAGGCGAGGAGGCGGCCGATCGGCGGCGCCTCCGTGCCGATCAGGCCGGCGCGAAAGAGGGCCACCACGTCGCGGGCCGGGTTCAGGACGAGCCCGCCCCGGAGCGCATCGGGCACCAGCGCCTCGGGATAGAGCACCGGCGTCAGGTAGAAGAGGACGGTCAGCAGGGGACCGATGAGCTGGCTGAGATCCCGAAATAGCACGCTGCCGGCTGCCAAAGCAAAAACCGGGCCAGAAAGGACGAGCGCCTCGAGCACGCAGGCCCCGAGGAGCGGCAGGAGGTGGAGCTTCCCGATGCCGAGGACCGAGAAGAGCACGGCGAGGACGCCGAGGGCGGCCGTCTGGAGGAGGAGCGCGCCGGCGAGGCTGGAGAGGACGAGGAGCCCGATCGGGAACGAGAGCTTCTTCACGATGTGGGCCTGGTCCGTGATGGCCGAGGCGCCCCGGACGAGAGCGTCCTGGAAGCCGAGCCACGGGATCAGCCCCGCGAGGAGGAAGGCGGTGTAGCCCCCGCCGAAGTCGGGAGGGGGCGGAACCCGGACGATCACGGAGAAGACGAGGGAATAGAGCCCGCAGAGGATGAGCGGGTGAAGGACGGCCCAGGCGACTCCCCCGAAGCTCCCGGCGTAGCGGAGCGCGAGGTCGCGCCGGACGAGCTCGGCCAGGAGGAACAGGTGTCTCTTCACGGCTGGTCGGGGGTTCCCGCCCCCGGAGGAATGTCCTTGATCCCGGCTCCTTGAGGGCTTAACCTTCAGGCGGACTGGTGTCTGATGAGTACCAGCGCGCGCCGGGCGCAGATTATCGTGGTGGGGCAGAAGATCCGTCAAATACGGAAGAGCCGCCGCCTGACCCAGGCCGATCTCGCGAGCCGGATCGGAGTGACGCAGTCCGACCTCTCGCGCATGGAGAACGGCGAGTACAAGGTCGGACTCGACACGCTCTTCAGGATCCTCCAGGTCTTCGAGCTCTCGATGAGCCGCTTCTTCGAGGAGCCGAGCGTCGAGGCCCCCGACGCCGACGAGCCGGCCAGCCCCGACCCGGCCTCCGAGACGCAGCAGCTCGTCTCCGATTTCGAGGAGCTCGACGAGGACGCCCGGCGCGACGTCCGGGACTTCATCGCGTTCAAGAAGGCTCAGCAGCAGAGCCGCCAGCCGCGCTGGCGGCCCGAGTCGGACCCCGCGGAGGCCGTCGAGACGGCTCCCGCGAGGCCTCTCCTCCCCTTCGGACGGCCCGGCGACGCCGACCGGTCCGAGTGAAAGCGAGCGAGATGACGACTTCCTCTCTCGACGCCGCCGCGCTCCGGAGCCGCTCCGAGGCGCTGCGCGAGCAGGCGGTGACGCTCCTCGACAGGGGCGAGTTCGCCGCCTCGCTCGCCCTCTACGACGACGCGCTCGCGGCCGCCTCCGGGACGGGCGACGGCGCCTTCGTCGACTGGATCTACTCCTGCCGCGCCGCCGCGGCGGCGGAGGCGGGCCCGGCCGAGTCCGAGCTGATCGAGCTCAAGCGGATCCTCCTCCGGGGCCGCGAGAGCCAGACCGCCTTCCGCGCCGCGTACACCTCCGCCCACATCTACGACCTGAAGCGCGACTTCCGGAAGGCCGCCTTCTACGCGCGCCTCGCGAGCCAGCACGCCGCCGAGATCGGCGACCCGCTCCTCCTCGCCGGCGCCGAGAACATGCAGGGGACGGTCCTCGCCGCGGACAGCCGCTTCGAGGAGGCCGCGGAGTGCTACCGGCGGGCGCTCGAGATCTCGGCCCCGCCCGTCCGCGTCTCCGAGCTCTACCGCGCCCTCTGGCAGGACAACCTCGGCTACTGCCTCATCGCGCTCGACCGGACGCAGGAAGGGATGGCCCTCGTCCATTCCGCCCTGGAGACGATCGAAAAGGCGGGAGCGACCGTCCACACGGTCTTCCCCCTCATGGACCTCTGCTTCGGCTACCTCAAGGGCGACCGCTACGAGGAGGCCCGCTACTTCGGCGAGGCGTGCCTCGAGCGGGCGCCCCTCTCGAGCGACGACTCCGTCGAGCGGAACGTCCTCTACCTCCTCGGGGAGGCGTGCCACCTCGGGGGCGACGAAGACGCCGCCCGCGACTACTTCGACCGCCTCGCCTCCCTCTACCCCGACTTCCGGAACCTCAGGGCCTACCTCGAGGTCTTCGACTTCCGGAACGTCATCAACCTGAGGTCTTGAGGTGAGCGCCATGCGATCGCTGCGCTTCGCCCTCGCCGCCGCGCTCCTCGGGACGGCCCTTTCGTCCGCCGGCCCGGCCTGCGCCGACAGTGCCGTCCTGGCACCCGACGGCACGCTCTACGAGGTCTTCCCGGCACGCTACGGCGACGTCGTCCCCGTCGAGGAGGGCTCGCCGGACGCCACCCTCCCCGTCCTCGCGCTCCGCGTCTCCCGGGCCGACCAGCCCGCCGTCCTCGAGGTCGTCGAGGGGACGCTCGACCCGAACACCGAGGGCTCCGTCTCGCTCGAGCTCGAGGAGCAGACGGGCACGCTCTTCGTCGCCTTCACCAAGGACCGCGGCCTGATGGCCGACATGCACGTCGCGCTCCGGCGCGACGGCGCCTGGAGCGGCTGGGACATCCTCTCGAACCGGGGCTTCTACCTCTCCTTCAACCCGAAGGTCGTCGTGACGCGGCAGACGTACGTCGTATTCGACGCCGAGGGGCTGCCGCTCCAGAAGAGCCGCTCGATCTTCTCCCTCGTCTGGTGGGAGGAGAGCGGCCCGACGCAGGCCCGCTACGCCCCGATCTTCGTCGAGGACGGCGAGCTCCGCGTCGACGGCGTCACCGCGTACAACCTCAACGAAATCGCCGGCGCGGCCGGCCCGACCGACTCGACCGGGTACTCCCTCGCGTCGTTCACGTATCCGTCGGTGCAGCCCGACCCGGCCTCGAACGGCGGCGTCGTCGTCACCTTCGCGAACCTCGCGACCCGCAAGCAGCAGGTGCTCCGGATCTCCTACCCGGACGACCTGACCCGGCTCGTCCCGCCGGGCACGACGGTCATCCCCGAGGAGGTCCTCTCGCGCGCCCACGTCCCGATCGGACGCAGCGTCGGCACGGGCCGGATCCCCGCGATCCAGGACGCCGCCGCCGACATCAACGCCACGATCTCCCAGAAGGGCGTCACGACGTTCTACTGGGTCGAGGGCGGCGCGATGCGGTTCGTGAGGAGCGACGACTCCGACGGGGCCGAGCCGCGGCGCATCGCGCTCCGCACCGACCTCTCCGCCGAGAAGGCCGCCCGCCTCGTCCGGGCCCTCGCCGAGAAGAACTGACGCTCCGGTCGAACGAGACGCTCCGAAGCGCCCCGGCCCCGCCGGGGCGCTTCCCTTTTCCGGCAGAGAGAAATCAGAGGCCGCGGGGCAGGTCCGCCCGGAGTTCCCTCGCGTAGAGGGGGCGGAGCGCTTCGACGAGACGCCGCCCCTCCTCGCTCTGCACCGTCGGCACCACGACGCGGACGCGGTAGTAGTGGTCGCCCGTCGTCCCCGTCCGCGGGTTCTCGATGCCCCGCCCCTTGAGCCGGAAGCGCTGGCCCGAGACGGTGCCGGCCGGGATGCGCGCCCGCACGGGGCCGTGGACCGTCGGCACCTCGATCTCCGCTCCGAGGTACGCCTCGGGGACGCTCACGGGAACGTCCGCGGCGATGTCGTCGCCGTCGCGGGAGAAGTACGCGTGAGGCTCCACCGTGATCGAGAGGTAGAGGTCGCCGCTCTCGGTCCGCCCCTTCCCCGGCACGCGGATGCGCGCGCCGGTGTCGACGCCGGCGGGGATCCTCACCGTGAGGCTCTCCGTCTCGACGACCGCGCCGGAGCCGTGGCACGCGGGGCAGGGCGCCTTCGCGGCGCGCCCCGTCCCGCGGCAGCGGGAGCAGCGGCGCGGGATCCGCGCCGAGAAGGAGACCGTCCCGCCGAGGACGGCGTCGCGGAAGGGGATCGTGAGGGAGGCGGCGGCGTCCTCGTCCTCGCCGGCGCCCGCCCCCGCGCCCGAGAAGAGGTCCGAGAAGAGGTCGGAGAAGTCGCCGGACCAGCGGAAGCCCCCGCCTCCCGCCGCGCCCTTCGCGAAGGGCCCCTGGGCGAACGGCCCCTGCCCGAACGGACCCTGACGGAACGGACCGGCGTCGGGCGGAGGGGGCTCGCCGGTGTCGCCGAAACGGTCGTAGCGCTCGCGTCGCTTCGGGTCCTTCAGGACCTCGTAGGCGGCCGCGATCTCCTGGAAGCGCTTGTGGGCGCTCGCGTCGCCGGGGTTCACGTCGGGGTGGAACTTCCTCGCGAGCCGCCGGTACGCCTTCTTGACCTCGGCGTCGCCTGCGGTCCGGGGGACGCCGAGGACCTCGTAGGGATCCTTCATCGCCATGGCCCCCAAGGATAGGGGATCGGCGCGACGCTGCGGCGGCGGACTCCGCCCGCGCTGTGCCTACAATGTCCCGCGCCCGGAGGTCCTCCGTGAAAATCCTCCAGTACCGCGACGTCCTCTCGATCGTCCTGGCCGGAGGCATGGGAGAGCGGCTCTACCCGCTCACGCGCGACCGCGCCAAGCCGGCGGTCCCGTTCGGCGGGCGCTACAGGATCATCGATTTCGTCCTCAACAACTTCGTGAACTCCGGCCTGATGAAGGTGAAGGTGCTGACGCAGTTCAAGTCGAACTCGCTCATCGAGCACCTCATCCGCGCCTGGAGGCTGAATCCCGAGGTGGGCCAGTTCGTCGACCCGGTCCCCGCGCAGATGAGGCGCGGGCCGCACTGGTTCCGAGGCACCGCCGACGCCGTCTACCAGAACCTCGACCTCATCTTCGACGAGCAGCCCTCGCAGGTCTGCGTCTTCGGCGGCGACCACGTCTACGTCATGGACGTCAACCCGATGCTCGCCTTCCACGAGGACGGCGGGCACGACCTGACGATCGCCGCGTTCCCCGTCCCCGTGAGCGAGGCGCCGCGCTTCGGCGTGCTCGAGGTCGACGAGCGCGGGCGCGTCACCGGCTTCGAGGAGAAGCCGCGCCTGCCGCGCGAGATTCCCGGAGCGCCCGGCTTCGCCCTCGCGTCGATGGGCAACTACGTCTTCCGGCCGAAGGTGCTCCGCGAGGCGCTCGAGAACGACGCGCTCCAGGACACCTCGCACGACTTCGGCAGGACGATCATCCCCGCGCTCCTCGGGGGGGGCGCCGCCGTCTACGCCTACGACTTCTCCCTCAGCCGCGTGCCGGGCGACGAGGAGCTCGCGCCCTACTGGCGCGACATCGGGACCGTCGACTCCTACTGGGAAGCGTCGATGGACCTCATCTCCGTCAGCCCGCCGCTCAACCTCTACAACGCCAAGTGGAGCCTCAAGACCCTCTCGCCCCACCTGCCGCCGGCGAAGTTCGTCTTCGCCGACGCCGCCTCGAACCGGATCGGGATCGCGACGGACTCGATGGTCGCCGACGGCTGCATCGTCTCCGGCGGGACGGTCCACCGCTCGATCCTCTTCCCGCGCGTGAGGGTCAACTCCTACTCCCACGTCGAGGAGTGCGTCCTCATGGACGGCGTCGACGTCGGGCGCCACGCGCGGCTGCGGCGCGTCATCGCGGACAAGGGCGTGAAGATCCCCGCGCGCGTCGAGATCGGGTGGGACCTCGAGGCCGACCGGAAGCGATTCCACGTCTCCGAGGGAGGCGTCGTCGTCCTGCCGAAAGGGGTCGAAGTCCCGGCCGCGTGAACGAAAGAGCTTGCAAACCGGTCCGCCTCTCCATATAAAGTTCGGAGGTTCTGACGACCCTCCGAATTTTTTATGGACGAGATCGACCGCCAGATCCTCGACATGCTCCAGCGCGACGGGAAGATCTCCCAGGCGCGCATCGCGGAGAGCGTGGGCCTGACGACCCCCTCGGTGAACGAGCGGATCAAGAAGCTCGAGACGAAGGGGTTCATCCGGCGCTTCACGGCGCTCCTCGACGCGCGCCAGGTCGGGATGGCGGCCGTCGCCCACGTGGACGTGCAGCTCGAGCACCCGAGCTTCGAGCGGACCTTCCTCGACGAGATCGAGGGGCTCCTCGCGGTCCAGGAGTGCTACGCCATCTCGGGAGACTACGGGTACCGGCTCAAGGTCCGGGCCCGCGACCTCGAGCAGCTCGAGGCGCTCCTGCGCGAACGAATCCAGACGATCCGAGGCGTCTCGAGGACCCGGGTCGACCTCTCGCTCTCCATCAAGAAGGACTCCACCCTCCTTCCCGTCGCCTGAAGCGAGTCAGCCCTGTCCCGGCCCGTGCCATTCTGGTCGGGCAAATGCCGAAATGATGCACGGGCGGTCTCGTTTTGGGACACAGGAACGTCCCATGCGCGGGACGTCGGGCCGAAAACACCCTTGAAATGAGGCGCTTCCTTTTCGTGGGGTCGCCACGACGGCATGGCACGTCGGTTGCGTAGTGTCAGGTAGGAGATCGAAGAAAAGGCTCCTCGCCACCGGGTGGCGACAGATCTTCAAAACCTACCCGAAAAGCCCCGCAGGCTCCCCGCCCGCGGGCCCACCACCCCAATACCCCTCACTTCAGCCCCACCTCGAAAATCCCACCGCCGCACTTCCCGCCCGACCCAAGGTCGGGCGGGAAACCCGCCATTCCGTCAGAATTTCCAGGAGACCGAAGCCGAGACGACGAGCGGCTTGCGCCGGGCGTCGTCCTGGATCAGGTGCCAGTTCCCTTCCAGCCGGACGTCCCAGCGTCGGTCCACGGTGAAGACGGTCAGCAGCCCGCCGTTCCATCCGAAGACGGACTCCTTCGTGTCGGTGATCTCGCCGTCGAGCCCGCCGACCTTCGAGCGCAGGAAGTAGGCGCCGACGCCGCCGACGAAGCCGGCCTTCCACCACCCCTCGTTGAAGAGGTAGGCGACCGTGAGCGTCGCGGCGTCGACGTCCGTGTCGAAACCCCCGGCGACCGCGGGCGGGAGCGTCATCCGGGTGTAGCGCCCCTGCAGGTGCACCCCCGGCTGGAGGATCGCCTCGAGGTAGGCGTACCCGGCGCCCGTCGAGAAGTCGTCGACGCTCTTGAGCGTCTCGGTGTCGTTCACGACGCCGCCTCCCGCCCCGACGGCGAAGGTCTGCGCCGATGCGGCCGGAGAGACGGCGACGGTGGCGAGGGCGAGGAGGGCGGGGAAGAAGGCTCGCGCGAAACGCGCCGGGCGGGGTGTTCTCATCCGGACGCAGGATAGAGGTCGGCGAAAAGCAGCGTCAACGTGCATGCTGCCGTTACGGAGCGCGGAGACGCCTCGTCTAGAATCGCCCGTCGTGGCGGGCGCCTTCCGGGCCGCGCCCCTCCTCGCGGGGCCGGCCCTCCTCCAGCTCGTGATCCCGTCGTCGTGCGCCGCCTGCGGCGCGCTGCGCCGGGGCCTCGGCGGCGGGGGCATCTGCCGCGCCTGCTGGAGCGCCCTCCCGCTCCTCGACCTCGACACGGCCTGCGAGGCCTGCGCCCTGCCCGACGGCGCGCCGCTCTGCCGCTCCTGCGCCGCC
>JBDIBE010000075.1:0-11584 GCA_039812785.1 Thermoanaerobaculia bacterium
CGCCGAGCGCGCCGTCAGCCACGGCACGACCTGCGAGACGGCGAACCCCGTCTCGGTCTTTTCCGGCCCGGAACCGTCGGACGGCCGCCCCCTCCCGAGCGTCAGCTCGAGCGTCGGGTCGGGCAGGAGGCGGGCCGCGCGCGACTCCGCGGCCGCGCCGTCGTCGAGGGAGCGCGCGGCCGCGGCCGCGGGGTGCGAGCGAAGGACGGCCTCGACGTACTCCTCGATGCGGAGGCCGTCGTCGGCACGGGCGGAAAGGGCCCCGACCGCGCTCGCGAGCGCGACGAGGGCAATGCACGTTCTCGGGAATCCCATCTGCGTCTCCTGGCGGCGACGGGAGGGGCGGGCCGCGGGCCTCGAGAGAGCCGGGCCGGCGCCTCTGGTCGCGTGGTCGTTCGGCGGCCTCGGAAAGGCCGCCCGAGCGGTCCGCGGGCGCGCCGCGCACGGGGCTCCGGAAGCCGTCCGTCAGACGGCGCCGGAAGACGTGCGGCGGTGGACGCGCCTAGGCCAGGAGCGCCTTCGGGACGTGCAGGATGTCGGCGACGTGGGAGTCGGCGGGAGGGAGCGCCGCCTCGCAGGACGGGCGGCACTCGCTCGAGGCGGGGGAGGCGACCCGGACGGGCCGCGGCGTCACGGGATTCAGGTGGGAGCCGCAGCCGCACGTCGCGCACGTCGGCGGGCAGTGGCCGGGGGTGGTGTCGTCGGGGCACGACTCGAAGCACTCGGCCCCCACGAAGAGGGAGCCGAGGTCCGTCTCCTGCATCAGGACGACCGCGCAGAGCGCGAGGAGGAGCCGCCGCAGCACCGGCGGAAACATAGCACGCGATCGCGGGCCGCCCGGAGAAACGAAGAGCCCGGCGTTTCCGCCGGGCTTCGTAACCCCTTGCATCTCGGGGATTTCTGATTGGTTGCGGGGGCAAGATTTGAACTTGCGACCTTTGGGTTATGAGCCCAACGAGCTACCAGGCTGCTCCACCCCGCGTCAGGGGACGGGGAAGATACCGGGGCCGCGGGGGGAAGTCAAGCGAGGTCGCCGCGACCGCCCGAATCCGGGAGGCCGACCTCGGCGGAAATTTTGCGACCGGAAGGTTGATTTCTTCTCTCCGGGACTTCCCTTTCAAATCCGTTTCCTGTAGATTAGACGAAATCTAAAGAGCGAGGCGACAGACCTCCGCCGCCAGAAGGAAGAAGGAGACAGCAAATGACGATCATCAACAGCCAGATCCCCGAGTTCAAGGTGCAGGCCTACCACAACGGCGCGTTCAAGGAGGTCTCGAACAAGGACCTCGCCGGCAAGTGGGCGGTGATCTTCTTCTACCCCGCCGACTTCACGTTCGTCTGCCCGACCGAGCTCGGCGACCTGGCCGACAACTACGCCGACTTCCAGAAGCTCGGCGTCGAGATCTACTCCGTCTCGACCGACACGCACTTCACCCACAAGGCGTGGCAGGACGCCTCCGACACGATCAAGAAGATCAAGTACCCGATGCTCGCCGACCCGACGCACATCCTCTCGAAGGGCTTCGGCGTCCACATCGACGAGGCGGGCCTCGCCTACCGCGGCACGTTCGTCGTGAACCCCGAAGGGGCGATCAAGGTCGCCGAGATCCACGACAACGGCATCGGCCGCGACGCCAAGGAGCTCCTCCGCAAGGTCCAGGCCGCGATCCACATCGCCAAGAACCCGAACGAGGTCTGCCCCGCCAAGTGGACGCCGGGCGCCGAGACCCTCAAGCCGAGCCTCGACCTCGTCGGCAAGATCTGATCCCTGATCCGCGTGGATGAGGGCCCGGGCCGCACGGCCCGGGCCTCCGTCGCGCACCCGGCCCGGAACCGCCCCCGAGAAGAACGGAAGAGCGAGGACGCCGATGCTCGAACCCTCCCTGTCCGCCCAGCTGCAGCAGATCTACCGCGACCTCCCGGCCACGGTCGTCCTCCGCCAGCGCCCCTCCGACCACCCGAAGCAGGCCGAGCTGACGACGATGCTCGAGGACGTCGCGGCGACGGCGCCGGAGAAGGTCGTCCACCGCGTCGAGGGGGAGCCGAGCGCGATCCCCGCCTTCGAGGTCGCCGTCGACGGGAAGAACGCCGCGATCCACTTCAGGGGGATCCCGGGCGGGCACGAGTTCACGTCGCTCGTCCTCGCGATCCTGAACACCGCCGGAGCGGGAAAGCGGCCCGACGAGGGGATCCAGGCGCGGGTCCGGAGCCTGAAGGGGCCGATCCGCCTCCGGACGTTCGTCTCGCTCTCCTGCCACAACTGCCCCGAGGTGGTGCAGGCGCTCAACCAGATGGCGCTCGTCCACCCCGATTTCGTCCACGAGATGGTGGACGGCGGCCTCGCCGAGGCCGAGGTCGAGAAGCTCGGGATCCAGGGCGTCCCGACGGTGATCTCGCCCGTCCACGAGAACGCGCAGGTCTCCGTCGGCCGCGCGAGCTTCGCCGAGCTCCTCGACGCGCTCGAGGAGCGCTTCGGCTCCGAGCCGTCGGAGGCCGCGTCGAGCGCCCCGAAGCGCGACCCGTACGACGTCCTCGTCGTCGGCGGCGGGCCGGCCGGCGCGTCGGCCGCGATCTACTCGGCGCGCAAGGGCCTCCGCACGGCGCTCGTCGCCAAGGAGGTCGGCGGCCAGCTGACGCAGACGGTCGGCATCGAGAACCTGATCGGGACGATCCACACCGAGGGGAAGAGGCTCGCCTCCGACCTCCTCGCGCACGTGAAGAGCTACCCGGTCGAGGTCCTCGACAACCGCCGCGTCGAGACGGTCGAGAACGGCGAGATGAAGACGGTCCGTCTCGCGGGGGGCGAGACGCTCGAGACGAAGGCGCTCATCGTCGCCACGGGCGCGCAGTGGCGCGAGCTGAACGTCCCGGGCGAGAAGCAGTACATCGGCCGCGGCGTCGCTTTCTGCCCGCACTGCGACGGGCCGTTCTACAAGGACCGCGACGTCGTCGTCATCGGCGGCGGCAACTCCGGCGTCGAGGCGGCGATCGACCTCGCGGGGATCTGCGCGCGCGTGACGGTGATCGAGTTCATGGCCGAGCTGAAGGCCGACAAGGTCCTCGTCGACAACCTGAAGAAGCTGCCGAACACGGACGTGATCGTGAACCACCGGACGGCGGAGATCCTCGGCGACGGCGCGAAGGTCACCGGCATCAAGATCGTCGACCGCGCGACCGACGAGGAGAAGTCGATCCCGATCGACGGGATCTTCATCCAGATCGGACTCGCCCCGAACTCGGGGATCGTGCGCGGGCTCGTCGACGTGAACCGCTTCGGCGAGATCGTCGTCGACGAGAAGTGCCGGACCTCGACGAAGGGGATCTACGCCGCGGGCGACGTCACGACCGTCCCGTGGAAGCAGATCGTCATCTCGATGGGGGAGGGCGCGAAGGCCGCGCTCGCCGCGTTCGAGGACCGGATCCACTCCGCGTAGCGGGATTCCCTTCGAGAGGCCGCTCCGTCCTCCCCAGAGGCCGATTCGGGGCCCCTCGCGCGATTGCGGGGGGCCTTTTCGCACGTCCGCGTGACCCGCCGCACGCGTTCGCTCCCGGCCTCGGCTGGCATCGCGCCTGCAATGGACGGGGTGGGAGCCGCGAAGCTCCCGAGATCGTCCGAAGGAGGCCCGACATGAAGAACGCCCGCAGGAACATCGCCCTCGCCGCCGTGGCGGCCGCGACGCTCGCGCTGGCCCCGTCGGCCCTGGCGGACGTGCGGATTCACCTGAACCTGCCGCTTCCGCCTCCGCCGCACAAGGTGCTGGAGCACCTCCCCGTCCCGCCGCTTCCGCCGCCGCCCGTCGTCGTCTACGACGACCATCGCGGCGGGCGCTGGAACTACGAGAACCGCTACCGCGACGACCGCTGGCGGGAGGAGCGCTGGGAGCGCCGCCATCGGCACGACGGCCGTTGCGGACACGTCTACGTCGAGGGCCGGTGGGTCGTCCCGCCCTACCCCGGCGCCGTCTGGGTGAACGGCTACCACGACCGGTACGGCTACTGGGTCGCGGGCTACTGGGCCCGTCCGCGATACAGGTAGCTCAGGTCACGGCCGCGACGCGGCGGAACTCCGGGCGCTCGTGGACGCGCGAGGAAAGCACGTCCGCGAGCGCCCTCGCCGCGTCGAACGCGTCGACGAACCGAACGTAGAGCGGCGCGAACCCGAAGCGGAGGACGTCGGGAGCGCGGACGTCGCCGACGACGCCGCGCGCGATCAGCGCCTGCATCACGGCGTACGCGTCGGGGTGCGCGAAGGAGACCTGGCTCCCGCGCCGCGCGGCCTCGCGCGGCGAGACGAGCCGGAGAGCGTCGCCGCACGCCTCTTCGACGGCCTCGACGAAGAACGACCCGAGCGCCTGCGACTTCTCCCGCACGAGCTCGAGGTCCGCCTCGAGGAGGACGTCGAGCGCGGCGTCGAGCGCGGACATCGAGAGGATCGGCGGCGTCCCGCAGAGGGAGCGCCCGATCCCCTCGGCCGGCCGGTACGCGCTCTCGAACGCGAACGGCGCGGCGTGACCGAGCCAGCCCGAGAGCGGCTGCGAGAACGAGCCCTGGAGCCGCCGCGGCACCCAGAGGAACGCGGGCGCGCCGGGGCCGCCGCAGAGGTACTTGTAGCCGCAGCCGACGGCGAGGTCGGCGCCGGCGGCATGGAGGTCGACGGGCATCGCGCCCGCCGTGTGCGCGAGGTCCCAGATGGCGAGAGCGCCCGCATCGTGCGCCGCGCGCGTGAGGGCCGTCATGTCGTGCCGCTCGCCCGTCCGGTAGTCGACGTGCGTCAGGAGGAGGACGGCGGCGTCGCCGTCGAGCGCGTCGCGGAGCGCGTCCTTCGGCACGAGCCGCAGCCGGTGCCCGCGGCCGAGGAGGCGCGCGAGCCCCTCGCTCACGTAGAGGTCCGTCGGGAAGTTCCCCTCCTCGGAGAGGATCGTCATCCGCCCCGGGCGGAGGGAGAGCGCGGCCGAGAGGACCTTGAAGAGGTTCACCGAGGTCGAGTCGCTGCAGACGACCTCTCCCGGCTCGGCGCCGACGAGGCGGCCGACCTTGTCGCCGACGCGCCGCGGAAGGTCGATCCATCCCGCGTCGTTCCAGCTCCGGATCAGCCCCTCGCCCCACTCGCGCGAGACGGCGCGGGCCACCCGCTCGGCGGCCGCCCTCGGGAGCGCGCCGAGCGAGTTGCCGTCGAGGTAGACGAGCCCCTCGGGGAGGACGAAACGGTCGCGGAACGAAGCCAGCGGGTCGGCGGCGTCGAGGCGTTCGGCGTCGAGGCGCGTGATCACGCTGCCATCGTCTCAGATCGGCGCCTCAGAAGGCCGAGACGATGCCGAGGATCGCGAGCCCGAGAAGCGCGTCGAAGGCCGAGAGGAGGTCGACCGCCGCCCGCGCCTCAGCGGGCGGCCGAGGCGTCGACGGGGGGCGGGGTCGTTCGGGGCTGGACCTTCTGCTCGAAGCCGGGGGGGAGGACGAGGACGACGTCGCCCGGGGCGACGAGCGAGAGGTCCTCCCGCGCGATCTTCTCGACGGCGGCCGGGTCCTCGGTGAGCCGCGCGACCTCCCGCTCGAGGGCGCGGTTCTTCTCGTCGATGGCGGTGATCTCGGCCTGGAGCGCGCTCACCTGGGTCCGCTGCTTGCGCACCTGGAGGAAGCCGCGGTCGCCGGCGAGGAAGAAGACGAAGAGGAGGACCGAGACGACGAGGGAGAAGCCGACGTACGTGAGCGGCTGGACGTGCGGGGCGTCCGGGCGGGCCGCGGGCCCCGCGGCCGTCGGCTCGTCGTGCCTGCGGGCGGGGCGCGGGGGCGGCGCGGACCGCCCCCCGCCCGTCCGCGAGACGAGGCCCTTCCTCGGACCGGAGACCCGCTCGAACCGCAAGAGAGGCCCTTGCCTCCTCAGCCCTTCTTCGCCGCGAGGCCGACGAAGCGGCCGGCGTCGGCGAGCTCCTCCTCGATCCGGAGGAGGCGGTTGTACTTCGCGAGGCGCTCGGAGCGGGACGCGGAGCCGGTCTTGATGAACTTCGAGTTCGTGGCGACGGCCAGGTCGGCGATCGTCGTGTCCTCGGTCTCGCCGGAGCGGTGCGAGACGGCGGTGACGTAGCGGGCGACCTGCGCCATCCGGACCGCCTCGAGCGTCTCGGTGATCGTGCCGATCTGGTTCACCTTCACGAGGAGGCCGTTCGCGATGCCGTCCCGGATCCCCTCGGCGAGGATCTTCGGGTTCGTGACGAAGAGGTCGTCGCCGATGAGGTGGATCTTCGCCCCGAGCTTCTCCGTCATCAGCTTCCAGCCGGCCTTGTCCCCTTCGGCGCAGCCGTCCTCGATCGAGAGGATCGGGTAGTCGGCCACGATCGCCTCCCAGAAGGCGACCATCTCCGCGGGAGAGAGCTTCTTCCCCTCGCCGTCGAGGACGTAGGTCCCGTCCTTGAAGTACTCCGAGGCGGCCGGGTCGAGCGCGATGAAGACGTGCTCGCCCGCCTTGTAGCCCGCCTTGCCGATCCCCTCGACGATGAGGTCGAGCGCCTCGCGCGCGGTGCCGATCGCGGGGGCGAAGCCCCCCTCGTCGCCGACGCCGGTCGCGAGCCCCTTCTTCTTCAGGATCGACTTCAGCGCGTGGAACGTCTCCGCGCCGGCGCGGAGCGCCTCGGCGAACGACGGCAGCCCCGCGGGGACGAGCATGAACTCCTGGAAGTCGAGCGGGTTGTCGGCGTGGGCGCCGCCGTTGATGACGTTCATCATCGGGACCGGGAGCGAGACCGCGCCCGTCCCGCCGAGGTAGCGGTAGAGCGGCAGGTCGCACCCTTCCGCCGCCGCGCGGCAGACGGCCATCGAGACGCCGAGGATCGCGTTCGCGCCGAGCTTCGACTTGAACTCGGTGCCGTCGAGGTCGCACATCAGGCGGTCGAGGCCGGCCTGGTCGCGAGCGTCGAACCCGAGGAGCTCGGGGGCGATCGTCTTGTTGACGTTCTCGACGGCCTTGAGCGTCCCCTTGCCGCCGAAGCGCTTCGGGTCGCCGTCGCGCAGCTCGAGGGCCTCGCGGGTGCCGGTCGACGCGCCGGACGGGACGCCGGCCCTTCCGGAGGCGCCGGACTCGAGGAGGCACTCGACCTCGATCGTCGGGTTGCCGCGGGAATCCAGGATCTCCCGGGCGTGGATTTCTTCGATGGCGTACATGCGATGTCCTTCCTGCCGCCGCGAGGGCGGCGGAGATCAGGCGAATGGAGGTTGACGAAACCGGGCCGGCTCTGGCCCGTAAGATTCTACGGGTGAAAGACCTCCGGCCGGTAACGGTTCCTCGGGCGCGGGCGGCGCTCCTCGCGGCGGCCTCTCTCCTCCTCGCGGGGGCGGCCGCGCCCGAGGCGCGGAAGGTCCTCGTCTCGCGGATCCCGCCCGCCTGGGCCGAGAGCGTCCCGGCGGCGAAGGCCGAGCTCCTGAAGGTGATCAACGACGAGCGCAGGGCGCACGGCGCCCCGCCCCTCGCGTACGACCTCCTCGGGGCGAAGGTGGGCGACCTCTTCTGCGAGGACGCGGCCCGGAACCGGACGAGCGGGCACTGGGACCTCGCCGGGCGCGCCCCCTACCTCCGCTGGTCGCTCGCGGGCGGCTACGACCACCACGGCCAGAACTTCGCGGCCGAGAGCCGCACCGGGTACGACTTCACGGAGCCTCCGGCGGCCCTCCTGAAGAAGACGCACGCGGCCTTCATGGAGGAGAAGCCGCCGGACGACGGTCACCGGAAGACCGTCCTCGACCCGATCTGGACGCACGTCGGGATCGGCTTCGCGATCGTCGGCCGCGAGATGCGGATGACGGAGGAGTACAGCCGCCGGGTCCTCGAGTGGGTCGAGCTCCCCGACGGCCCGCTCCCGGCGGGGAAGAAGGCGACCGTCGCGTTCAAGCTCCCGAAGGGATGGAGCGTCGGAGGCGTCGAGATCGCGTGGGAGCCCTTCCCGCGGCCGCTGTCGCGGGAGGAGATCGCCGCGAGGAGCGCCTACGGCCTCCCCGCGGGCGGGACGATGCTCCGCCCCTACCCGCCCTCCGGCTCGACGTGGACGTCGGGTGAGAAGGGGAGCTTCCACGCTTCCGCGGGCGCCCGCGTGGAGGTCTCGTTCCCTCTCGACCGCGGACCGGGGCACTACTACGCCATCGTCTTCGGGGCGGAGGGCGGAGCGATCGGCAAGCGCCTCCTCCCCCTCGCCGCGCCCCTCGTCGTCGCGGAGTAGCGGCGTGCGGCACCTCCTCGTCTCCTCCTCCGACGAGCGCCTCGCGGCGGGGCTGCGGGCGCTTCTCCCGCCCGGGACCGTCCTCCTCTCGGCGCGCGGCGTCGACGCGACGCTCGAGACCCTCGCCCGCTCCTCGCGCGTCGACGCCGTCGTCACCGACGACCCGGAGGTCGAGGCCGCGATCCGCGCCGAGGTGCCGGGAACGCTCCCTGTCCTCCTCCTCCCCCCCGGCGCGACGCCCGCCGACGCCGCCCGCGTCCTCGCCGACTCCTAGGGCGCCCGGGGTCAGTCACTCGGGGTCAGGCGTGCAATCGTGTATTGTTGAAAACAATACACGATTGCACGCCTGACCCCGTCTCCGGTCAGAGGAGGCGGCGCCAGGCGGAGGGGGCCTGCTTCCAGACGAGGACGCCGCAGAAGCGCTCGCCCTCGGGGCAGACGGGCTTCGCCCCGGCGCGGGCCCTCAGGCCGCACGGCGGGAGGAGCCAGCGGCCGATGCGCGGCTCGGCCTCGGCCACCTGCTCGGCCTCGTCGACGGAGGCGCGCCAGATCTCCTCCTGCGCGTTGAAGCAGAGGCGCATCGCGAGCTTGTGCCGAAGGCCGGCGAGGTCGGCCGACTCGGTGAAGCGGAGCGACACGGCGTTCGGGAGGAGGTAGGCGCGGAGCTCGTCGGGGGCGCCGAGGGCGCGGAGGCGCGAGATCGCCTCCCAGCTCCGCGCCATCGTCTCGTCGTAGAGCGCCTTCGCCTCGCCCGGCTCGGCGAGGAGCATCGGCGTGACGTAGTCGGGCTCGTCGGAGAGGTAGGCGTGGAGCGTCGGGCGCGAGGCGGGCGTCGTCCGGTGGCGCTGGTCCTGGCTGTCGGCGGTGTGCGAGAGCCGCTTGCGGAAGGTGTAGGCGGGGTGGTGGAGGGCGCGGGCGATCTTCCCGTGCTCGGTCAGGTTGAGCGACTCGCCGAGGAGACGGTTCGCCGCGGGGTCGACCGCGAGGGCGATCGCCTCGTCGTCGCCGAGCGCCTCCGGCGTGGCGCCGACGACCTCCCTCACGGCCTCGGCGAGGAGCTCTTCGTTGCGCGCCTTCCTGTCGACGAGCCGCGAGACGCGCCCTTCGAGGGAGGCGTCGAAGCGGGCCCGGAAGGAGGCGTCGCCGGGCCGGTCGCGGCGGGGCGACGCGAAGAGGCGCGCGGCGAGGGCGTGCTCGGGGGTCTCCTCGAGCGGGATCGGCTCCTCGAGGACGGCGGCATACGACGGGTCGTGCCGGAGGAGCTCCTCCGTCATCGCCTCGACGACGAGCCGCTGCTCCGTCGGCGCGTCGAAGGTCTCCGCGAGCCGCCTGTACCGGAAGAGGGTGACGGCCGAGACCGTGTGGTAGAGCGTCGTGAAGGTCGCGACGGGGAGGACGTAGCGGGCGACCTCGAGGGCGCGCTTCCTGATCGCCTTCTCCCATCGCGCCGGCTGGCTCGCCCGGCCGCGGAACGTCGCGTAGAACGCCCGGGCCGCCGCCGGCACGAGGAGCTCGCCGAGGCGCCGGTAGGCCTCCGTCTGCATCTCGCAGCAGGCCCGGTAGACCTCGAGCGCCTCCCCCGCGAGCGGCGGCACGGCGAAGGCCCCCGGCCTCACCTCGACGTAGCGCTGCGAGGTCTGCTCGGAGTTGTAGTGGGGGTGGGCGTGGAGGAACGACCAGACGAGCTGGCGGCTGACGTTCTCGAGGGTGAACTCGAGGTGCGCGTGCTGGAACGTCGTGTGGTGCCCGGCGAGGTAGACGTCGCGGGCGAGGGCGTCCCTCCGGGCGCGGCGCCGCTCCCTCTCGGCCGGCTCCGGGAGGGCGTCCCCGGCGACCTCCTCGGGCGTCACGATCCCCCTGGCGCTGTAGCAGGTGCGCGCGGCCGCGACGACCCCGTCGAAGGGGCGCGCGAACGCGCCGACGAGCCGGACGCGGGGCGCGGGAGAGAGGAACGGGGGCACGCGGGCGGAGTCTAGCGGGGCCGGGCGGCGCGGGACATTCCGTCGATTGAACCCGGCCCTCGCCGGGCCTATAGTGGCCGGGTGGGGGCCAGCGATGCTGAAGCTCAACCGCATCGTCGACTACGGCATCCTCGTCATGACCGAGATCGCGCGTCGCAACACGTGCGTTTCGACCACCGAGCTCGCTGCCGTGTACGGCATTTCGGCGACGATCGTCGCCAAGGTCCTGAAGAAGCTCGCCCGCGCCGGGCTCGTCTCGTCGGAGCGGGGAAGCCGGGGCGGCTACCGCCTCGCCCGGCCGCCGGCCGACGTCACGCTCAGGGCCATCGTCAACGCGCTCGAGGGGCCGATCGCGCTCACGTTCTGCGCGAGCGCCGGCGCGACGGCGACGGGGCGCTGCCGCACCCGCCCGTTCTGCGTGGCGACCGACGCGATGCGCCGGCTGAACCACCTCGTGAACGGCGCCTTCGACGCGGTCTCGCTCGAGGACCTCGTTCAGGCGCCGGTGCCGGCGGGCATGGTCGCGTCCGGCGCCCTCCCGTGACGCGGCGGCGGCCCGTCTACCTGGACCACCAGGCGACGACGCCGCTCGACCCGCGCGTCCTCGAGGCGATGCTCCCGTGGCTCACCGCGGAGTTCGGGAACGCCGCCTCGCGGCAGCACGCCTTCGGATGGGCGGCCGAGAGCGCCGTCGAAGCGGCGCGCGAGGAGGTCGCCGCCGCGCTCGGCGCCGCCCCGCGCGAGGTCGTCTTCACCTCGGGCGCGACCGAGGCGAACAACCTCGCGATCCTCGGCGCCGCGCGCGCGGCGAAGGGAACGCGCCGGCACGTCGTGACGTCGGCGGTCGAGCACCGCGCCGTCCTCGACCCGTGCCGCCAGCTCGCCGCCGAGGGGCACGCGGTGACGGTCCTCGCGCCCGACGCGACGGGGAGAGTCTCCGTCGAGGCCGTCGAGGCGGCGATCACCGGCGAGACGCTCCTCGTCTCCCTGATGGCCGCCAACAACGAGGTCGGCACGCTCAACCCGATCGCGGAGATCGGCGCCCTCTGCGCGGCGCGGGGCGTCCTCTTCCACACCGACGCCGCGCAGGCCTTCGGGAAGGTCCCGCTCGACCTCGGCACCGGAGCCGCCCTCGCCTCGACGAGCGCCCACAAGCTCTACGGCCCGAAGGGCATCGGGGCGCTCTGGGTCCGCTCGAGGCCGCGCGTCGCCGTTTCGCCGATCCTGTTCGGGGGCGGGCACGAGCGGGGCCTGCGCTCCGGGACGCTGAACGTGCCCGCGATCGTCGGGCTCGCCGTCGCGGCCCGCCTCGCCGCGCGCGAGCGCGAGGCCGAAGCGGCGCGCCTCGAGGCCCTCCGCGCGCGGTTCGAGGGCGCGATCCTGGGCGCGCTCGGCGGCGTCTCCCTCAACGGCCACCCC
>JBDIBE010000076.1:0-11540 GCA_039812785.1 Thermoanaerobaculia bacterium
CAGAACGTGTCGAACCCCTTCGCGCGCCACCACTGCCCGTCCTTCTTCTGGAGGTCGCGCGCCGAGATGTCGAGGGCGGGCGTGACGCCGAAGACGACGTCGGCGAAGTCCTCGCGCGACACGCGCCGGGCCCGTCGCCCGATCACGAGCGCGAGCTCCCCCTCGAAGTCGACCCGCGAAGACTCCGGCGGGAGGAGGACGGTCCCGCCGTGCGGGAGGAGCGAGGTCGAGGGCTTCAGGAAGACGAGCGGCTCGGCGGGGACCTCGTTGCCGAGCTCCTTCGCGTGCGCGAGGTAGTTCCGCCCGATGCAGAGGACCTTGCCGCCGGGAGGGACGGGCGGCAGGAGGTCGAGCGCGTCCCAGGGCCGGGCGGGACCCGCCGGCTCGCCCCCGGACCAGGGGGCGCCGTCGAGCGGCGCGACCATGCCGGCCTCGAGCCGGCCCCAGCGCGGGAGCCCGCCGTCGTCGAAGCGCAGGTACGTCACAGGGCCTCCTCCTTCAGCAGCCCCTCGAAGACGAGGCGCGCGTCTCCGGTGAGGGTCACGTCGTGCGCGAGGCTCCCCTCGAGGCGGAAGTCGACGACGAGGGCGCTCCCGGAGCGGGTCGCGACGGAGACGGGCGGGGTCTGCCCCCTCTCGGCCCCGGCGACGACCGCCGCGGCGACGACGCCCGAGCCGCACGAGAGCGTCTCCGCCTCGACGCCACGCTCGAACGTCCGGACCGAGAGGCGAGAGCCGCCGCGCACCGAGACGAAGTTGACGTTGGCCCCCTCCGGCAGCCCCGGGTGCCGGCGAAGGGGCGGGCCGAGGGCCGCGACGTCGAGCGTCTCGACCTCGACCCCCTCCGCGCAGAAGACGACGAGGTGCGGCACGCCGACCGCCACGCTCGCCGCGCGCGGCTCGACCTGCCGTCCGGCCGGGTCGAAGGTCGGCAGGTCGGCGCCGACGGCGATCGGCTCCGGGAGGCGGAGCGTCACGTTGCCGTCCCCGCGGACCGTCGCGGAGATCGGCCCCCAGCCGGTATGGAGGACGAGCTCGTCCGACGCCAGGCCCCGGAGGACGGCGAAGCGCGCGGCGCAGCGCGTCCCGTTCGCGCAGAAGCGGGCCGGTCCGCCGTCCGCGTTGAAGTAGTCGACCCGCACCTCGGGGCGCGCCCCCGCGGGGGCCTCCTTCTCCGAGACGAACAGGACCCCGTCCGCTCCGACGCCCGTTCCGCGCCGGCAGAGGCGGCGGATCGTCTCGGCCTCCCGCGCGCCGACGACCGCCGCGCCCGGGAAGACGAGGAAGTCGTTCCCGGCCCCGGCCATCTTCCAGAAGCTGCGGGCGAGCCCGCCGATCGTCGAGGCCGTCATCTTTCCTCCCTGGGGCTCTCGTTCCCCGCGGCGTCGACGGCCGTCACCGCGTAGCGGCGGCCGGCGGGCGGGCCCGCATCGTAGAAGGCCGGGTCGGTGAGAGAGTCGGCCAGCCGCTTCCACTCGCCCGCACCGTCGCGCGCGAAGACGCGGTAGCCCGCGAGGTCGCGCGCCAGGACGGGGTTCCAGACGAGCCGGTTTCCCCCCTCCTCGGCGAGGACGAGGAGCCCGTCGGGGCGCGGCGGCGGGAAGACGTCCCGCGTGTCCGCGCGGACCTCGTCGGCGGCCGGCCCGAGGACGGGGGGGACGTCGTTCGTCGGCGCCGCGCGGACGGTGTAGACGTAGGTCTTCCCGGGGAGGGCCGTCTCGTCGACGTACGGCGAGCGCGGCGTCGTGCCGATCGGGGCGTCGTAGCCGTCCTCGGCGGCGTCGCGCCGGTAGACGGAGTAGCCGGCGACCCTGGGAGGCGTCGTCCCGTCGAGCATCTCGACCGGCGCGAGCCACTCGAGGCAGACGCGCCCCTCCTCGACCGTGGCGGTCAGCCCGACGGGAAGGGACGGCGGCACGCGCGGGACGATCGAGACGAGGGGCGAGAAGGGCGAGACGCGCCTGGCGTCCCTCGTCGCCGTGACGCCGTAGCGGAGGAAGACCCGCCCGAGCCGCCGCTCGGCGTAGAGCGGCATCATCGGGTCGCGGACGACGATCTCGCTCCCGACCGTCACCTCGTCCAGAGACTCCCGCGGCAGGTCGCGGATCGCCTCGGCCCGCTGGCGGAAGAGCTTCTCCTGGCGCTCGCGCTCGGCCGCCTCCTTCGGCGGCTCGGGGGCCCGGGCGCCGCCCGGGGAGGGGACGAGCTCGCGGTACACGGTCACGCGCGTCAGGTTCGTCAGCGGCGTCCCCTGCACCGTCTTCGACGGGAAGGGGAAGCGAAGGACGACGTCGCCCCCCTCCTGCGAGACGTGGAGCGGCTCGGGGCGCGCGGGGATCACGAGCAGCGGCGCCTCGGGCGCGATCTTCCTCCCGCATCCCGCGGCGAGCGCGGCGGCGAGGAGGAGCGGGGCGAGGCGGCGGGCGGTCAAAGGACGAACCGGGAGAGGTCGCGGCTCGCGACGAGGTCGGCGAGGGCGCGGGTCACGGCGGCGCGGTCGACGACGACGCGCGCCCCGGCGGCGTCGGGCCCGGCGAAGCTGGCCTCCGAGAGGACCCGCTCGAGGATCGTGTGGAGGCGCCGCGCGCCGATGTTCTCGAGGCTCCGGTTCGCCTCGGCCGCGGCCTTCGCGATCTCGGCGAGGCCGTCCTCGGCGAAGGCGAGCTCGATCCCCTCCGTCCCGAGGAGCGCCTCCGCCTGCCTCGGGAGCGAGTGCTCCGGCTCGGTCAGGATCCTCACGAAGTCGGCCTCGGTCAGCGCGTCGAGCTCGACGCGGATCGGGAAGCGCCCCTGAAGCTCGGGGATCAGGTCCGACGGCCGCGCGACGTGGAACGCCCCGGCGGCGACGAAGAGGACGTGGTCCGTCCGCACGTTCCCGTGCTTCGTCTTGACCGTCGTCCCCTCGACGAGCGGAAGGAGGTCGCGCTGGACCCCCTCGCGCGAGACGTCGGGGCCGCCCGCCTTCCCCTCGCGGCCGGCGATCTTGTCGATCTCGTCGAGGAAGACGATCCCCGTCTCCTCGGCCCGGCGGATCGCCTCCTGCGGGACCGTCGCCTCGTCGGAGAGGACGTCCGCCTCGCGGTCGACGAGGATCGCGCGGGCCTCCGAGACCGGCACGCGCGCCTTCTTCTTCTTCGGGCCGCCGAAGAGGTTCGGGAGCATCCCGGGGAGGTCGATCCCCATCTCCTCGACCCCCTGCGGAGTCATGACCGAGATCTGCGGCGGGCGGTCGTCGACGACCTCGACCTCCACCTCGCGCGCCTCGTGCTTGCCGTCGCGCAGCTCGCGGCGGAGCCGCTCCCTCGCGTCGGGGCCGGGGACGAAGCCCGAGGGGTCGACCTCCTTCGCCAGGAGCTCGACGAGCTTCTCCTCCGCCGCGGCGCGGGCCTTCTCGGCGACGCGCTCGCGCCGCTCGTCCCTCACGAGGCGGATCGCCGCCTCGACGAGGTCGCGCGCGATCGACTCGACGTCTCGGCCGACGTAGCCGACCTCGGTGAACTTCGACGCCTCCACCTTCACGAACGGCGCGTCGACGAGGCGCGCGATCCGGCGCGCGATCTCGGTCTTGCCGACCCCCGTCGGGCCGATCATCAGGATGTTCTTCGGGGTGATCTCGCGGGCGACCTCGGGCGGGAGCTGCTGGCGCCGCCAGCGGTCGCGCAGGGCGACGGCGACGGCGCGCTTGGCCTTCCCCTGCCCGACGACGTGCCGGTCGAGCTCCGCGACGATCCTCCGCGGGGAGAGGTCCCGGAGGTGCAGGTCGCGCGCGGAGGCGGGGCGCGTCACGGCAGCGTCTCCAGCGAGATCGCGTCGTTCGTGTAGATGTCGATCTCGGAGGCGATCTTCAGCGCGGCGCGGACGATCTCCTCGGCCTTCATCTCCGTGTGGCGGAGGAGGGCGCGCGCGGCGGCCGTCGCGTAGGGGCCGCCCGAGCCGACGGCGAGGATCCCCTCGTCGGGGGCGATGACGTCGCCCGTGCCGGAGAGGAGGAGCGTCTTCTCCCGGTCGGCGACGACGAGGAGCGCCTCGAGCGTCCGGAGCGTCTTCTCGGTCCGCCAGTCCGTCGCGAGCTCGATGGCGGCCCGCTCGAGCTGCCCGCCGAACTCCTCGAGCTTGCGCTCGAAGCGGGTGAAGAGGGTGACGGCGTCGGCCGTGGAGCCGGCGAAGCCGGCGAGGACCGACCCGCCGGCGAGGCGTCGGATCTTCGAGGCCCCCTGCTTGAGGATCGTCGTCCCGAGCGTCACCTGCCCGTCGCTCCCGAGGGCGACGGCGCCGTCCCTGCGGACGGCGAGGACGGTCGTATGGCGGAAGGCGGGCGTCTCGCTCACGGCGGGGAGTCTACCCGCGGCGTCATTCCTCCTCCGCCTTCGGGTGGGACTTCCGGTAGACCTCCATGAGCCGCTCGACGTCGAGGTGGGTGTACTTCTGCGTCGTCGCGAGCGAGGCGTGCCCGAGGAGCTCCTGGATCGTCCGGAGGTCGGCGCCGGCCGAGAGGAGGTGCGTCGCGAAGGAGTGCCGGAGGGCGTGGGGCGAGGCGTGGCGGGAGACCTCGGCCGCGGCGAGCGCCTGGTCGAGGACGCGCCTCACGCTCCGGTCGGTGAGGCGCCCGCCGCGGGCGTTCAGGAAGAGCGGCTCGCCGCGGACGCGCCGCCCGCGGAGGAGGGCGAGGCGCGCCGGGAGCCATGCCGATAGCGCTTCGGCCGCCTTCTCGCCGAACGGCACGATCCTCTCCTTCCGCCCCTTGCCGACCGTCCGCACCTGGCGGCCCGGCAGGGCGACGTCGGGCAGGGAGAGGCCGACGAGCTCGGAGACGCGGAGCCCCGTCGCGTAGAGGAGCTCGAGGAGCGCCCGGTCGCGCAGGCCGAGCTCGGTGTCCGGGGCCGGCGCCTCGACGACCGCCGCCGCCTCCAGGACGGAGAGCGAGACGGGGAGGCTCTTCTCCGTCCGCGGCGTCGCCACGCCGCGGGCCGGGTTCCCCTCGACGAGCCCTTCCCGCTGGAGGAACGTGAAGAAGCTCCGCAGCGCCGAGAGGCGCCGCACGATCGAGGTGCGGGCGTGCCCCTCGGCGCGGAGCGCGGCGAGCCAGGAGCGGACGGCGAGCGCGTCGACCTCGTCGGCCTCGACGGCCGCCGGGTCGCGCCCCGCGAAGCCCGAGAGGAAGGCGAGGAAGCGCCCCACGTCGTCGAGGTAGGCCTTCCGCGTGTGGCGAGAGACGTCCCTCTCGTCGACGAGGTGCCGCTCCCACTCCTCGAGAGCGGAGGCGAGGCTCACGCGGGCTCCTCCGCCCTCCATTCGCACGGAGCGCCCAGCGCGGCGTCGCGCCAGGCGGCGACCTGGGCGAGCGCTTGCCGCGCGATCTCCTCGCGGCGCTTGCCGCGGTCGCGCATCGGCGGGACGCCCGTGTCGTCGATCAGGCCGAAGGTGACGTTCATCGGGGCGTAGTGCGCAGGGTCGCTCTCGGAGACGTGCCGCGAGAGGGCGCCGAGCGCCGTCGAGAAGGGGAGCGGAAGCGGCTCGCGCCCCTCGAGGAGCTGCGCGAGCGCCGCCCCGGCCATCAGGCCGGTCGCCGCCGACTCGAGGTACCCCTCGACGCCCGTCACCTGCCCCGCGAAGAAGACCCGGGGCTCCTGCTTCCAGCGGAAGAGGCGGTCGAGGTGCGCCGGGCCGTTCAGGAAGGTGTTCCGGTGGAGCATCCCGAAGCGGACGAACTCCGCGTTCGCAAGGCCCGGGAGCGTCCGGAAGACGCGCCTCTGCTCGCCCACCTTCAGCTTCGTCTGGAAGCCGACGAGGTTGAAGTGGCTCCGGGCGAGGTTGTCCTGCCGGAGCTGGACGGCCGCGTACGGCTCGCGCCCCGTCCGCGGGTCGCGCAGGCCGAAGGGCTTCATCGGGCCGTGGCGGAGCGTCTCGACGCCGCGGGCGGCGAGCTCCTCGATCGGCAGGCACCCCTCGAAGTGGACCGCCTTCTCGAAGTCGTGGTACGGGACCTTCTCGCCGGCGATCAGCTCGGCGACGAAGCGCTCGTACTCCTCGCGCGCGAGCGGGACGTTGAGGTAGTCGTCGCCGCCCCCCTTCCCCCAGCGGCTCGCCGCGTAGAGGACCTGCATGTCGACCGAGGCGGCGTCGACGATCGGCGCGACGGCGTCGTAGAAGTAGAGCTGGCTCCCGCCGAGCGCGGCGAGGAGCGACTCCGTCAGGGCGGGCGACGTGAGCGGCCCCGTCGCGACGACGACGAAGCCGTCGCCCGGGTCGGGGAGCGCCGTCGCCTCCTCCCGGACGAGCTCGATCGCCGGGTCGGCCTCGACGCGCGCCGTGACGGCGCGGGCGAAGGCCTCCCGGTCGACGGCGAGGGCGTCGCCGGCGGGGACGGCCGCGCGGCGCGCCTCCTCCATGACGAGCGAGCCGAGGAGCTCCATCTCGCGCTTGAGGAGGCCGACGGCGTTCCCCGGGTTGTCCGAGCGGAAGGAGTTCGAGCAGACCATCTCGGCGAGGCGGTCCGTCTCGTGGGCGTCGGTCGTCCGGGCGGGGCGCATCTCGAGGAGGCGGACGGGATGCCCCCGCCGCGCGAGGAGCGCGGCGCACTCGACGCCGGCGAAGCCGCCGCCGATCACCGTCACGCGAGGTCTCGGCATGCGCCCGATTGTAGGGGCCGCCCGCCCGGCGGGCGCCCCGCCGGGCCGCGCCCCCGGACCGCTACACTCGCGGCGTGACGTTCGAGCGGGACCTCTACGACGAGGCGTACTACCGGGGCCTCCACCCGCACCACTGGTTCAAGAACCCCCAGCGCAAGTACGAGGAGCGGGACCGCGACGTCCTCCGCGTCGTCGCGCCGCGCCCGGCGGACGTCGTCCTCGAGCTCGGCTCGGCGCGCGGCGACGTCTCGTTCCTCCTTTCGCGGCACGCGCGCGAGGTGATCGGCGTCGACGCCGCGCCCGAGGCCCTCGCGATGGCCGAGGCCGCGCGCGCCGAGCTCGAGATCCCGAACGTCCGCTGGCTGAGGGCCGACGTCGCGGACCTCCGTGGCGTCGCCGACCGGAGCGTCGACGCCGTGGCGGCGATCGACCTCGTCGAGCACGTCGACGACCCGACGCTCGCGGCGATGCTCCGCGAGTGCCGGCGGGTCCTCGTCCCGGGGGGCCGGCTCGGGATCTACACGCCCGACCGCTCCCACTACGTCGAGCGGATGAAGGCGCACGACTTCATCCTGAGGCAGTTCCCCCAGCACATCGCCGTCCGCCGCGCCGCCGACTACCGCCGCTTCCTCGCCGAGGCGGGCTTCGCGATCGACCTCCTCGACTGGAGCGTCTCGCCGTTCCCCGGCGTCCGCTGGGTGGAGCGCGCGCTCGCGCCGCTCCCGCTCGTCGGCCCCGCCTTCCGCTACCGGATCCTGATCCGGGCGCTCTCCCCCGCCGCATGACGGAACGGCGCGGCCGCCCCGGCTTCGCCCCGAACGCGGAGGTCTACGACGACGCGTACTACGCGGCGATGTACCGCCCGCACTGGTTCCTCCGGAACGAGAGGAAGTACCGGGAGCGGGACGAGGCGCTCCTGCGCGCGGTGCGGCCGCACGCGGAGATGCGGCTCCTCGAGGTCGGCGCCGCGCGCGGCGACACGGCCTTCTTCCTCGCGCCGCGCGTCGCGGAGGTCGTCGGGGTCGACGCGGCCTTCGTCGCGGTCGAGGCCGCGCGCGCGGCGGCCGCCGCGCGCGGCCTCGCGAACGTCCGTTTCGAGCAGGCCGACGCCCGCGACCTCTCGGCCTTCGGCGGCGGGACCTTCGACGCCGTCCTCCTCGCCGACTTCGTCGAGCACGTCGAGGACGACGTCCTCGCGCCGTGCCTCGCCGAGGCGCGGCGCCTCCTCGTCCCCGGCGGTGCGCTCGCCCTCTACACGCCGAACCGCGACCACTGGGCCGAGCGGGTCAAGGCCGCGGTGCCCGGCCTGCAGCAGCCGGACCACATCGCCGTCCGCCCCTCGGCGGAGGTCGTCCGGCTCGTCGCCGCGGCGGGCTTCGCGGTCGACGACCTCTTCTTCTCCGCGAGCCCCTACCCGCTCCTCGGCGCGGTCGACCGTCTCTTCGCGCGGGCGGCCCTCTGCCGCTTCCGGACCGTCCTCCGCGCCCTGAAGCCCGGGTGAGGCGCCGCGGGGCGCCTCCCGGCGCCCCGCTTCGTCTTCAGCTCTTCCGCGCCCGCTTCGCCGCGGGCTTCTTCTTCTCCGCGGCGGCCGTCGCCGCCGCCGCGGCCGCGGCCGCGTCGGGGACCTTCGCGACGAACGCGTACGCCTCGAGGTCGGAGGCGGGGGCGTCGAAGCCGCACCCTTCCTTCTCGCAGACGTAGAAGGCCCCGGCCTTCCTGTCCCGCACGAGGAGGTACGGCGCGCCGCACTGCGGGCACGCCTTCGGCACGGGGCGCGCGCGGAAGTTCTTCCCGCACGACGGGTAGTTCGAGCAGCCGTAGAACGGGCCGAAGCGCCCCTTGCGCACGAGGACCTCGCCCGTGCCGCACTCCGGGCAGGCGACGTTCGTCGAGGTGACGGGCTTCGGCGGGCGGTAGCGGCAGGCGGGATAGCCCGTGCAGCCGACGTAGTCGCCGAAGCGGCCGTGCTTCGTCACGAGGTCGCCGCCGCAGAGGGGGCACTTCTCGCCCGTCGGGACGTCGGGGCGCGCCTCGGCCTTGCCGTTGGCGACCTTCACGGCCACCGTGAAGCGGCAGTTCGGGTAGGCCGTGCAGCCGAGGAACGCGGAGCCGTCGCGCCCGGAGCGGAGCTTCATCGGGCTCCCGCACTCGTCGCACGTCTGCCCCTCGAGCTCCGTCGCGTCGACCGGGTCCTCCTCGGGCTCGGGGATGTCGACCGTGAAGTCGCAGTCGGGGTATCCGCCGCAGGCGACGAAGAGGCCGTTCTTCCCCATCCGGAGGCGGAGCGGGTCTCCGCTCTTGGGGCACGTGTCGCCGAGCCCCTCCGGGAGAGGGAAGTCGGGGAGGTGCTTGCGCACGTCGGAGAGGGCGAGCCCCGCCTTGACCGAGATCATCTTCTTCAGCGCCCGGTCGCGGTCCTTCGTGAAGCGGGCGTCGAACTCGGCGACGGCCTTCCTCCAGTCGAGCTTGCCTTCCTCGACCTCGTCGAGCTCCTCCTCCATCCGGGCCGTGTACTCGGTCTGGAAGAAGTCGTCGAAGCCCTCGCGCATCAGGTCGACGACGAGGCGCCCGAGGAGCGTCGGGAGGAACCGGCGGTCCTTCTTCCTGACGTACTCGCGGTCCTCGATCTTCCGGAGGATCTCGGCGTAGGTCGACGGGCGGCCGATGCCGTTCTCCTCGAGGAACTTCACGAGCGAGGCCTCGTTGAACCGGGGCGGGGGCTGGGTCTCGTGGCCCTCGACCTGCGACTCGGCGAGGCGGAGCACGTCCTTCTCGGCGAGCTGCGGCAGGCGGGCCTTTCCCTCCTCGGCGTCGCCGTTCCCCTCGCCCTCGGCCTCCTCGCCCTCGGCGACCTGGCCGTAGACCCGGAGCCAGCCCGGGTCCTTCAGGACGGAGCCGCTCGCGCGGACGCCGGCGACGTCGGGGCTGCCGGGACGGGACGCCTCGATCTCGACCGTCGTCACGTCGGAGACGGACGGCGCCATCTGCGAGGCGACGAAGCGGTTCCAGACGAGCCGGTAGAGCTTCAGCTCGTCGGCGGAGAGGTCGCCCGCGACGACCTCGGGGGGGAGGTCCATCATCGTCGGCCGGATCGCCTCGTGCGCGTCCTGCGCGTCCTTCTTCTGCTTGAAGCGTCGCGCCTCGGCGGGGAGGGCGTCGGGCCCGTACGTGGCGCCGATGTACGACCGGACCGCGCCGAGCGCCTCCTCGGAGACGCGCGTCGAGTCGGTACGCATGTAGGTGATGAGGCCGACGGAGCCCCGCCCGGAGATCGTGCGCCCCTCGTAGAGGCGCTGCGCGACCTGCATCGTCCGCCGGACCGTGAAGCCGAGCGCCCGGGCCGCCCCCTGCTGGAGCTTCGAGGTCGTGAACGGGGGGACCGGGTTCGTCCGCTTCTCGCGCGCCTCGACGGAGACGACGCGGAGGTCGGAGGCGTTGAGGTGGGCGAGGACCTCCTCGGCCGCCTCGCGCGTCGCGAGGCGCGGGTCGGTCCCGTCGAACTTCAGCTTCGTGCCGCGCCAGGAGACGGTGCGCGCCGGGAAGAGGGCCTCCCCCTTCGCGAGCTGGAGCGGGACGGAGAAGTACGGGACCGGAACGAACCGCTCCCGCTCGGCTTCTCGCTCCACGATGATCCGGAGGGCGACGGTCTGGACCCGGCCGGCGGAGAGGCCGCGCCAGACCTTCTTCCAGAGCAGGTCGGAGACCTCGTAGCCGACGAGCCGGTCGATGATCCGGCGGGCCTGCTGGGCGGCGACGCGGTTCGCGTCGATCTCGCCGGGGCTCGCGATCGCCTTCTGGATGGCGCTCTTCGTGATCTCGTGGAACTCGGCCCGGTGGAAGCGGGCGTTCGGGGCCGCGGGGCGGAGGAGCTCGTGGAGGTGCCAGCAGATCGCCTCGCCCTCGCGGTCCGGGTCGGCCGCGAGGAAGATCTCCTCGGCTCCCTTCGCGAGCTTCTTGAGCTCGGCGATGGTCCTCTGCTTGCCGGGGAGGACCTCGTAGGTCGGCTCGTAGCCCGCCTCCCGGTCGATGGAGATCCCCTTCTTCGGGAGGTCGCGGACGTGGCCGTAGCAGGCGTGGACCGCGAAGTCCCGGCCCAGGAACTTCCCGAGGGTGCCGGCCTTGGCGGGGGACTCGACGATGACGAGAGACTTCGACATGGGGCCGGCTACGATGCCACGCCTGTCAAGCCCGGGCCGGGCGCCGGGCGAAAACGGCGCCCGGGAGGGCCTCCGCGAGCCCCTCGAGCTCGAGGAGGACGAGGGCGGCGGAGAGGCGCGCCGCGGAGAGGCCCGTCGCGGCCGCGAGGGCGTCGGCGTCGCGCGGCTCGTCGACGTCGAGGGCGAGGAAGACGCGGGCGGCGTCGGGGTCGTCGGGCGGGCCCGGGGCCTCCTTCGCCGCGGGCCCGCTCCCCGGCCGCAGCCGCACGAGGTCCTCGTCGGGGAGCTCCCGGAGGACGTCGGCGGCGTCGCGGACGAGGATGGCCCCGTCCTTCAGGAGGGCGTTCGTCCCCTCCGACTGCTCGGAGAGGATCGAGCCGGGGACGGCGGCGACGTCGCGGCCCGCCTCGGCCGCGCAGCGCGCCGTGATGAGCGAGCCGCTCTTCGGCGCCGCCTCGACGACGACGACGACGCGCGCGCAGCCGGCGATGATCCGGTTCCGCACGGGGAACTGCCACGGCTCCGGCGGCGTCCCGGGAGGAAGCTCGGAGAGGAGCGCGCCGCCCTCGAGGATCCGGGCCCGGAGCCGCTCGTGCGCGGCCGGGTAGGGGACGTCGACGCCGCAGCCGAGGACGCCCCACGTCTCACCGCCCGCTGCGAGCGCGGCCTCGTGGGCCGCCGCGTCGACGCCGTGCGCGATGCCCGAGACGACGACCGCGCCGGCGCGGGCGAGGCCGTCGGCGATCCGCCGGGCG
>JBDIBE010000077.1:0-11383 GCA_039812785.1 Thermoanaerobaculia bacterium
GGGACCGCGTCGTTCGCGGGGCGCGTCCGCCTCAACCTCGGCGCGATGAAGGAGAAGCTCGGCGACCTCGACGGCGCGGCCGCGGAGTTCCGTCGCGTCGAGGCGGGAGCGGCCGGGCCGGCCGGCCTCGCCGTCCTCCAGCGCGCGCGCCTCGAGATCCGGCGCGGGCGCCTCGACCGCGCCGAGGAGCTCCTCCTCCGCCCGAAGCTCGCGAAGGAGCCGGGGCGGATCGAGGCGCTCCTCCTCCTCGTCGAGCGCCGCGCGCAGGCGGGCGACGACGCCGGCGCCGCGCGGGCGATCGCCCCGGTCCGCACCCTCGCCGCCGCGAAGAGGCTCCCCGAGCCGTGGAAGCTCGAGCTGCCGTTCTGGAACGGCCTCGTCGCGAAGGCGGGAGGACGGCCCGCCGAGGCGCTCGCCGCCTGGGCCTCCGTCCTCGCGTCGATCCCGGGCTCCTTCGCCGCCGAGCAGGCCGGAGAGCGGATCGCCGCGCTCCCCGCCCCCGTGCGCGAGCGCTTCGTGAAGGCCGCGCGCGCCGAGGGGGCGAGGCTCCTCGCGGCCGGCGAGCCGGCGAAGGCGAAGGACCGCCTCCTCCCCGCGGCCTATCTCGGGGACGAAGGGGCGCGCGCGGCCCTCCGCGATGCCTATCGCCGGCTCCCCCGCTACTCCGGCGTCCTCCTCGCCCCGGAGCTCGCCGAAGACACGCTCCCCGAGCTCTGCGGCGACGCGGCCGCCTGCCGCCTCCTCCAGCTCGGCCTCCCCGAGGACGCCGAGCCGATCGTCCGCGACGCGCGGCGCCTCGACACGATCCTCGGCTGCCTCGTCGCCTCGCGCCTCGCCGAGGACGCCGACGCCGGGCCGGCCGCCCTCGAGGCGGCCGAGGCGCTCGAGCGGAAGGTCCCGCGCGACTTCCTCCTCGAGCTCGCGCCCCGGACGATCCTCAGGGGCCTCGCGCCGCGCCCGTTCGACCGCCTCGTCGCGCAGGCCGCTTCCGAGCTCTCCGTCCCCCGCGGCCTCCTCTACGCGATCATGCGGCAGGAGAGCCGCTTCGACCGCGAGGCCGCGTCTCCCGCCGCGGCGCGCGGCCTCATGCAGCTGACGCTCCCCGCCGCCGGCGAGGCCGCGCGCGAGCTGAACGAGGAGCCGCCCGCCTACTCCGAGCTCTACGACCCGGCCCGCTCCATCCGCCTCGGGGCGCGCACGCTCCGCTCGCTCCTCGACAGGCTCGGGGACGAGCCGGCCCTCGCCGCCTCCGGCTACAACGCGGGCGCGGGCCAGACGATCCTCTGGAGCGGGGGGAGCGAGCGCCCGGCCGAGGCGCTCCTCGCGGCGATCAGCTACGCGGAGACGCGCACCTACGTCCGGCGCGTCCTCGCGAACCGCCGCGCCTACCGGCTCGCGCTCCCGCCCGAGGAGACGATCGGCGGCCGCCGGTAGACGACGATCCGCGTCTTCGCGCGGAGCCCCTCCGTCCACTTCTCGACCTCCTCGCCGAGGAGGCGCTCGCGGAGGAGCTCCCGGAGCTGGTCCTTCACGTCGGCGTAGGGGGGAAGCGTCGTCAGGCCGCGCGCGGCCGCCTCCTCGCGGAAGGGCCCCGCGTAGTACGCCTGCATCGCCTCCTCCGTGACGCGCACCGTCGGGAGGAGCCGCTCGCGCGCGTAGTTCTCGAGGGCGATGCCGCGGCGGATCCAGGCCCGCACCTCGTCGCGGGTCGTCCGCGCCCTCTCGAGCGCCCGGTCGAACGGCTCGCCCGTCCCCGCCTCGTAGCGCGCCGCGAGCTCGTCGAGCTTCGCCTCGACCTCGATCGGGTCGGGCTCGAGGCCCGTCAGGAGGCGGAGCTCCTTCTCGCGGAGGATCTCCACGACGCGCAGGTCGAGGAGCCGGTCGCGGTAGGCGAGCTCGCTCTCGCCCGGCTTCCGCGGCAGGAAGCCGATCGCCTCGAGGCGCGAGATCTCCCCTTCGAGGACGATCTCGTCCCCGACGACGGCGGCGATCCGGTCGAGCGTCACCGCGGGCCCCGTCGCCTCGGCCTGCGGCTTTTCCGCTCCCCGCGCGGGGAGGGACGCCAGCGCCGCGGCCGCGGCCAGAGCGAGGACCGTGCGCCTCATCTCCCGCATCGTACGACGCGCGGACGCGGCTGGTAGCATCGCCCCGTGACCTCCCAGCCCGCGTCTCCCGGGCGGCTCCTCGTCGTCGCCACCCCCATCGGGAACCTCGAAGACCTCACCCCCCGCGCCCTCGCCGCGCTCCGCGAGGCGGCCCTCGTCTACTGCGAGGACACGCGCCGGACGGGGAACCTCTTCGCGCGCCACGGCCTGTCGACGCCGCGCGTCTCCTGCCACGAGCACAACGAGTTCCGGCGGATCCCCGAGATGCTCGAGCGCCTCGCGCGCGGCGAGACCCTCGCCCTCGTCTCCGACGCCGGCACGCCCGGCGTCTCCGACCCGGGCCGCCTCCTCGCCGCCGCCGCCGCCGAGGCGGGGCACCGCGTCGAGCCCGTCGCGGGCCCCTCGGCCGTCGCCGCAATCCTCTCGGTCTGCGGCTTCCCGGCCGTCCCCTTCTCCTTCCTCGGCTTCCCTCCCTCGCGCCGCGGCGAGCGCGCGCGCTGGTACGCCCGCTTCGCTCCGCGCGAGGAGACCCGCATCCTCTTCGAGTCCCCCTTCCGCGTCGTCGAGTCGCTCGAGGAGATGGCGCGCGCCTGGGGCGACCCGAGGGTCTGCCTCGGCCGCGAGCTGACGAAGCTCCACGAGGAGGTCCTCCGCGGCACCGCCTCGTCCGTCGGCGCCCTCCTCGCGAAGAGGCCCGGCGTGAAGGGCGAGATCGCGATCGCCGCGGCGCCTTCCGGGCCGACGGCCACCGCCGGTCCCGGCCTCGGCGCCGACCCCGGGGACGTCGCGGAGCCGGAAGGCGACGACGACGCCGGCACGGGCGAATGAGCGAGCCCGTCGTCCGCGTCCGCGACCTCGTCAAGACCTTCGAGGTGACGAAGAAGGCCCCCGGCCTCGCCGGGGCGCTCAAGGGGCTTTTCCGCGCCGAGCGCGGAACGCTCACCGCCGTCGACCGCGTCTCCTTCGAGCTCGCGCGCGGCGAGATGGTCGGCTACATCGGCCCGAACGGCGCCGGCAAGTCGACGACGATCAAGATGCTCACCGGCATCCTGACGCCCACCTCGGGCGAGGTGAGCTGCCTCGGGTTCGTCCCGTGGCGGGAGCGGCGGACCTACGCGAAGTCGATCGGCGTCGTCTTCGGCCAGCGGACCCAGCTCTGGTGGGACATCGCCGTCGTCGAGAGCTTCCAGCTCCTCCGCGAGATCTACGGCGTCTCCGAGGCCGACTACGCGCGGCGGATGAAGGTCTTCGACGACCTCCTCGACGTCGGCCGCCTCCTCTCCCAGCCCGTGAGGAAGCTCTCCCTCGGCGAGCGGATGCGATGCGACCTCGCCGCCTCGCTCCTCCACGAGCCGCCGCTCCTCTTCCTCGACGAGCCGACGATCGGCCTCGACGTCGTGGCGAAGGCGAACGTCCGCGCGTTCCTGAAGGAGACGAACAAGCTGCTCTCGACGACCGTGATCCTGACGACGCACGACCTCGACGACATCGAGGAGCTCTGCGAGAGGGTCGTCCTCATCGACCACGGCCAGGTCCTCTGGGACGGGAGCCTCCGCGGCCTGCGCGACAAGCACCTCCCCGAGGCGCGCATCCGCTTCGACCTCCCGCAGCCGCCGCCGGGGGACCCGAAGGAGCTCGTCATCGGGCCGTGGAAGGCGTGCCGCCTCTCGCCCGGGCGCTACCTCCTCGCCGTCGACAAGCGCGAGGCCTCCTCGGCCGACGTCATCCGCGAGATCGTCCGCGGCCTCCCCGTCCTCGACCTCGCCGTGAGCGAGCCCGACATCGAGGAGGTCGTCGCGCGCATCTACCGCGAGAACGCCGCGCTCCGCAGGCCCGACGCCCCGCCCCCGTCCGAGGGGGCCGCGCCCGGCTTCGTCGCGCAGCGGGGCGTCCGCAGGGGTTGAGGCCGTGACCGCCCTCGCCGCGGCGCGCCCCTACCTCGCCTTCGCGCGCACCTCGTTCCTCAACATCCTCGCCTACCGCGCGCGCTACTTCGTCGGCGTCCTCACCTACTTCTTCAACGCGACCGTCTGGTACTACATCTGGCGGGCGCTCTTCGCCGAGAAGGGCCCCGGAGCGACGCTCGGCGGCTTCACCTTCCCGCAGATGCTCACCTACGTCGCGACGGGGTGGGCCCTCCGGAGCTTCTACTTCAACGAGGTCGACCGCGACATCGCGAGCCAGGTCCGCGAGGGGCGCCTCGCGATGACGCTCATCAAGCCGGTCGACGTCCAGGCGATGACGCTCTCGCAGGCGCTCGGCGAGAGCGCGTTCCGCCTCGTCCTCTTCACCGTCCCGATCGGCCTCCTCCTCGTCCTCGTCTACCCCGTCCTCCCGCCCGCCTCGCCGTCGGCGCTCGCGCTCTACCTCCTCTCGGGGCTCCTCTCGGCGTTCCTCGTCGGCGCGATCAACTTCTGCGTCGGCCTCGTCGCCATCCGGACGACCTCGATCCTCGGCGTCCTCCGCGCCAAGTACCTCGTCCTCGAGCTCCTCTCGGGGCTCCTCGTCCCCGTCGCCTTCTTCCCCGAGCCGGTGAGGAAGGTCCTCGTCTGGCTCCCCTTCCTCCACATGAACGACACGCCGGGGCGCATCTGGCTCGGCCTCGCGACCGGGGCCGACGCCGCGCGCGCCCTCGGGCTGCAGGCGGCGTGGACCGTCGCGCTCCTCCTCCTCGGCCGCCTCCTCTGGAAGGCGACGGCGCGGAGGATCGAGGTCCAGGGGGGCTGACGATGGGCCGCGCCCGATTCCACGCCCGCCTCCTCGGGCTCTACTTCGCGCAGTACGCCAAGGCGCGCCTCGCCTACCGGGCCGACTTCGCGATGGCCGTCCTCGCCTCGTTCCTCGGCACGGCGGCCTCCTTCGCCGTCGTCCTCCTCCTCTTCTCGCGCTTCCCGCACCTCGCGGGGTGGACGTTCCCCGAGATCGTCTTCCTCTACGGCTTCTCGCTCCTGCCGTACGGCCTCTTCAACGTCCTCTCGACGAACCTCTACGAGTTCGCCGACCGCTACCTCGTCGAGGGTCGCTTCGACCGGATCCTCCTCCGCCCCGTCTCGCCCCTCTTCCAGGTCGTCTTCGAGAGCTTCCGCCTCGAGTCGCTCCAGGAGGTCGTCACGGGGACGGTCGCGGTCCTCTGGGCCGCCTCGCGCCTGCCCGGCGTCTCGCCGCTCGGGCTCGCGCTCCTGCCCCTCTGGGCCGTCTTCGGGGCCGTCATCTACCTCTCGGTCTTCGGCCTCCTGACCGCCACGAGCTTCTGGATCGAGGACCGCGTCGGCCTCGCGCCGCCGGTCTTCAACCTCATGTCGTTCGGCCGCTACCCGATCACGATCTACGACCTGAAGGTGAAGGTCCTCCTCTCCACCGTCATCCCCTTCGCCTTCGCGTCGTTCTACCCGACCGCCCTCGCGCTGAAGCGCGGCGAGTTCCTCCCCTTCTTCTGGGCCGTCCCCCTCGTCGCCGTCCTCTTCGCCCTCCTGAACCGCGCCCTCTGGCGCAGGGGCATCGCGAAGTACGGTTCCGTCGGCAACTAGCTCGTTGCCGCTCCCTCCCCGCGTCCCCCACCCCGCGCCCCCCACCCACCACCCTTCGCGGTGCGCGCGCCTCCGGCGCGCGGGCTCGGGACGAAGACGGGGCGCGGGGTGCCGAAGGAAATGGCGAAGGGCGCCCTCGGCTCGGACCGAGGGCGCCCTTCGGACGCAGGGACGGATGAGAGTGAAACGGCTTACGCCGTGCGCTTGCCGTACTCCTTGTCGAGGTAGAGGACGGAGCCGGGACGGTCGGCGACCATCCGGATCTTCTCGACGATCTCGGAGACGCGGGCCTCCTCCTCGACCTGCTCGGTGACGAACCACTGGAGGAAGACCTGCGTCGCGGCGTCGCCCTCGGCGCCGGCGAGCTGCCAGAGACGGTTCACCCGGGCGGTGACCTCCTTCTCGTGCGCGAGCGTCTTCTCGAACGTCTCGAGCGGCGAGCCGAACGTCGTCGCCGGGGCCCTGGCGTCCTTCCAGGAGATCGTCGCGCCGCGGCTCAGCATGTAGTCGACGACCTTCAGCGCGTGGGTCATCTCCTCCTGGAACTGGACGCGCATCCACCGTGCGAAGCCCTTCCAGGCCTTCGACTCGAAGTCCGCCGACATGGCGAGGTAGAGGTAGGCGGCCGCGATCTCGGCCGACACGTGCTCGTCGAGAGCGGCCTTCAGCTTCTCGGGAATCATGCGTACCTCCCTGCCCCGCGCCTCGGGGCGCGGAGCGGGCGGGATCGTAGCCGACCCCGCCCGCGGGACGCGCATTCCCGTGCGCGCGGCGTCAGGAGGCCGAGCGGTCCTCGAGGGCGAGCGCGGGGTCGGAGTCGAGGAGCGCCTGGAGCGACGGCCAGGAGACGTCGGGCTGGTCGGCGAAGGCGTGGAGGAAGGTCGCGGCGTCCCGGGCGCCGTGGGCCGCGACGAGGCTGGCCACCGCCTTCTTCAGGGGAGCTTCCGGCGGCTCGGCCACCGGGCCGTCGGCCGTCAGGCTCGGCCCCTCGTGCGGCAGGTCGAGGGCCGAGAGGAACGACTCGACCATCTCCCCCTTCGACCGGACGAGGCCGGCCGAGAGGACGAAGAGGGCGAGGTCCTCGGCCCGCTTGTCGCGAAGCGTCTTCCTCACGTAGCCCTTCCGGACGTCCTCGTGGAGGCGCTCGAAGCGCTTCAGCGAGAGGCGCTGGAGGGAGAGGACCGCGCCGGCGATCTTGTCGGGAATCTCCTCGTCTTCGCAGGAGGAGAGGACCATGGCGTCGACTTCGGAGCTCGAGAGGCGGCGGAAGATCTCGTACGGCTTCATCGTTGCAGGCGCGGAGGATAGCGCGAAGCGGAGCTTTCCTGCCGATCTCCCCGAAATGGGCGAGAATGGGCGGCTTGATCGTCCTCCACGGAAACCCGCTGCCCCCCGCGGGCCACCTCCCCGGAACCGGTTTCTTCCTCTGGGCCGAGGGCGCCTTCTCGGGGGCCCGGCAGCGCCCCGAGCACCCCCGCGCCCTCGACGTCCCCGCCCTCGAGACCGCCCTGAAGGGCGCGGGCCTCGCCGTCGCGGCGATGGGCCACGTCCGGCGGGCCCGGATCGTCCTCACCGTCCCGACCCTCCGCGGCCGCCCCGTCCCTTCGCACCCCGCCCTTCGGCAGGACGAGGACTACGCCGGCGGCGAGACCGCCCTGAAGCCCCTCGAGGTCGAGGGGCTCGTCGTCCCCGCGCATCGCGCCTTCGAGGCGCTCCTCGCCATGGGCGAGAACCCCGACCGAAACGGCCTCCTCCTCGGCGACGACGTCGACTACTGGGCCGCCGTCGCCGCCTGGGTCCTCGACCTCCTCCATCGCCGCCGCGTCGTCCCGGCCGTCGAGGAGGGCCGCGCCCGCTGGCGCGCCGTCCTGACCGACCCGCACGAGAAGGACCGCGTCGAGGCCTTCGCCCAGGCGATGCCCCCGTCCAGCCGCGCCGTCGGCTGGCCCGGCGCCTCCGCCGACGGGCTCTACCCCTCCTCGGCGTTCCTCCTTCGCGGCGTCCTCGACGACCTCACCGACGCCGCCGCCCGCGAGCTCCTCTCCGAGAACCTCTCCGACGTGAAGCGGCGCGCCGGGACGAGCCCCGAGGGCGTCGCCCTCGCGCTCCTCGCCGCCCGCCGCGACGGGCGTGACGACGAGGCCGTCGGCGAGGCGATCCCCGCGGAGGTGGCGGACCGCTTCGGCGCCTGGACGGTCCCGCTCCTCGAGGCGCTCCCCGAGGGCGAGCTGCGGCTCGGCGTGCGGCTCAACGCCCCCGACCCGACCTCCGACGAGCCGCCCGCGTGGCGCCTCGGCTACCACCTCGAGGCGGCCGACGACCCGAGCCTCAAGCTCTACGCCGAGGAGATCTGGACCGAGACCTCCTCGAGCCTCCGGCGCCTCGGGCGCCGATTCCTCAACCCGCAGGAGACGCTCCTCGCCCGCCTCGGCGGCGTCGCGGGCCTCTGCGAGCCGATCCGGCGGAGCCTCGAGGAGAGGCACCCCGTCGGCGCCGCGCTCACGCTCGAGGAGGCATGGCGCTTCCTCGCCACCGAGGCGCCGCTCCTGAAGGAGGCGGGCGTCCAGCTCCTCCTCCCCTCCGAGGGGCGGACGACGAAGCCGTCGCTGCGGCTCAACGCGGCCGAGAGCCGCTGGAAGAGCGGCGTCGCCGTCACCCGCTTCGGCCTCGGCACGCTCGTCGACTTCGACTGGAAGGTCGCCGTCGGCGACCAGCTCCTCTCCCCCGACGAGTTCGAGCAGCTCGCGAGCCGGAAGGTCCCGCTCGTCGAGGTGCGCGGCGAGTGGGTCCTCCTCGACCCGCAGAGCGTCCAGCGGACGCTCGCCCTCTTCGAGAAGAAGCCCGCCGGCCGGGCGAGCCTCGCCGACTTCCTCAAGATGGCGAGCGGCCTCGACGAGGACGAGGAGCAGGCCCTCGGGGTCGACGTCCTCACGGCCGACGGCTGGCTCGCCGACCTCCTCCGCTCCCAGGCGGCCGAGGAAGGGGAGTTCGTCACCCCGAAGGAGCTGAAGGGGCGCCTCCGCCCGTACCAGGAGAAGGGCGTCACCTGGCTCCGGTCGCTCCTCGGTCGGGGCCTCGGGAGCTGCCTCGCCGACGACATGGGCCTCGGCAAGACGATCCAGCTCCTCGCCACGCTCCTCTCCGCGCGCGAGTCGGGCGAGAAGATCCGCCCCTCGCTCCTCGTCTGCCCCACCTCCGTCGTCGAGAACTGGGTCCAGGAGACGCGCCGCTTCGCTCCGAGCCTCACCGTCGCCGTCCACCACGGCCCCGAACGGGCCGCAGGCGACGCGTTCTCCGAGCTCGTGAAGAAGACCGACCTCCTCGTCACGACCTACTCCCTCGCCCACCGCGACCGGGCGCTCCTCACCGAGGTCGAGTGGGAGTACCTCGCCCTCGACGAGGCGCAGAACATAAAGAACCCGGGCACCGCGCAGTCGAAGGCCGTCCGCGCCCTGCGCTCCACCCGGCGCGCCGCCCTCACCGGGACGCCGCTCGAGAACCGCCTCTCCGAGCTGAAGGCGATCCTCGACTTCCTGAACCCCGGCCTCCTCGGCTCCGACGAGGCCTTCCGGCGCACCTTCGCGATCCCGATCGAGCGGCACCACGACCAGATCGCCCGCGAGCGCCTGCGGCGGCTCACGGCGCCGTTCCTCCTCCGCCGGACGAAGACCGACCCGGCCATCGCGCCCGATCTCCCCGACAAGATCGAGACGAAGGAGTGGGTCGGCCTCACGCGCGAGCAGGCGACCCTCTACCGCGCCACGACGAAGGCCCTCCTCGAGGGGATCGGCAAGGCGCAGGGGCAGAGCCGGCGGGCCAAGGTCCTCCTGCTCCTCCTCCGCCTCAAGCAGATCTGCAACCACCCCGCCCTCTTCCTCGGCGACGGCAGCCGCCTCGACGGCCGCTCGTCCAAGCTCACCCGCCTCCTCGCGATGCTCGAGGAGACCGAGGCCGAGAACCGCCCGGCCCTCCTCTTCACCCAGTTCAGCGAGATGGGGCATCTCCTCGTCCGCGCCCTGCGCGACAAGTTCGACAAGGAGATCCTCTTCCTCCACGGCGGCGTCCCGCGCCTCGCGCGCGCGGAGATGGTCCGCCGCTTCCAGGAGGACGACGACCCGCCGCTCTTCTTCGTCCTCTCCCTGAAGGCCGGCGGCGCCGGCCTCAACCTCACGCGCGCCTCCCACGTCTTCCACGTCGACCGCTGGTGGAACCCCGCGGTCGAGGACCAGGCCACCGACCGCGCGTTCCGCATCGGCCAGACCCGGCACGTCCAGGTGCACAAGTTCGTCTGCCGCGGGACGCTCGAGGAGCGGATCGACGGGATGATCGACGAGAAGAAGGAGCTCGCCCGCTCCATCATCGGGGCCGGCGAGAGCTGGATCACCGAGCTCTCCAACGAGGAGCTCGCCGAGCTCGTGGCGCTGAGCCGCGACGCGGTCGAGTCGGGCGAGGGGGCCTGACGTGGCGCCGGCGAAGAAGCGCCTCCTCGACCTCCCGCCGCCGCCCTCGTCGCCCACGACCTGGGGCGAGCGGTGGATCGCCGCGGCCTTCGGGGCCGGGCGCGCGCGCCTCGAGAAGGGGCGCGCCCTCTTCGCCGAGGGGGCGCTCACGGCGCTCGCGGTCAAGCCCGGCGTCGTCGAGGCCGAGGTGCGCGACCGCGGCCGGTCCGTCGTCTCCCTCCGGCTCCGCCTCCGGACCCTCAACGAGAAGGTCTTCGACAACGCCCTGAGGACCTTCGCCGAGCGGGCCCGCACCGCTGCCGATCTCCTCGCCGGGGCCCTTCCCGACGAGGCCGACGCCGTCTTCTCCGACTCGGGCGGGGGCCTCCTCCCCGCTTCGCCGCAGGAGGTCGCCGTCAGCTGCGCCTGCGCCGACGGCCCCGGCTGCCGCCACGCGGCCGCCGTCCACGTCGCGCTCGCCGAGCGCTTCGACCGCGACCCGTTCCTCCTTCTCCTCCTCCGCGGGAAGGGGCGCGACGAGGTCCTCGCCCGCCTCCGCGAGGCGCGGGCGAGGAGGGCTCTCCCCGCCGCCGCCGCGCCGAAGCGCGCCGAGGCGGCGGCGCCGTCCTCCGTCCCGCTCGAGCCGCTCCCCGAGGTCCGCGCCGATTCGTTCTACAGGCCGCTCGTCCCCGTCTCCCAGCTGAAGACCCGCTTCGTCCCGCCCGAGCACCCCGAGGCGCTCATGACGCGCCTCGGCCCGCCCCCGCTCGAGGACGAGGAGGCCGCGAAGCTCCTCGTCGAGATGCACCGCGCCATCGGCCGCGGCGCGGCCGACCGGCTCTCCGAGGCCGAGTGGCGCCGCGTCACTCCGCGGGGCGTTCGGGCGTCGGGGGAATAGCGGGCTTCCGCCAGCCCGGGGCGAAGAGGACGAGGAGCCCCGCCGCGAGGCACAGGGCGCCGTTCGCGACCCAGGGCGTCACGCCCGAGGAGACGAGGAGCGCCCCTTCGCGGAGGACGACGACGCCCGCCGCCGTGAAGGCGTAGGACCAGGCGTCGTCCTTCAGGAAGAGCGCGGCTCCCGCGCCGAGCGCCGCCGCCGGGAGAGCGTCGGCGACGAGCGGGACGAGGAGCTCGCCGAACGTCCGTGCGTCGAGCGGCGCCCAGCATCCCGCCACGGCGAGGACGAGGAGCGCCTTCGCCGCGGGCGGCGGCGCCAGCTCGCGGAAAAGGAGCGCCGCGAGGGCGATCCCCCCCGCGGCGAGGAGCGCGAGCTCGACGCCGGAGGCGAGGACCGAGGCCGCGGGGAGCCACC
>JBDIBE010000078.1:0-11328 GCA_039812785.1 Thermoanaerobaculia bacterium
GGCCGGAACCTCGAGCGCGCGCCACGGCGCGACGGGCCGGCCGTCGAGCGTCGCCTCGAACGGCGCGCCGGCGAGGACGACGAGCGCGGCCGCCTCGAAGAGGAGCTCCGGCCCCGAGAGCGTCGCCTCGACCGCCGCGGCCCCCTCCTCGTTCCCGAGGAGGAGGTTCCCGAGGCGGAGCGCGTGCGCGTCGGCCGCGCCGCCGGGCGGCACGCCGAGCGCACCGTGACCCGGCCGGCCGAGGTCCTGCACGGACGAGAGGAGGCCGGGCGCGACGACGCGGATCACCGCGCCTCCCTTCCGAGCCGCGCGAGCTCGGCGTGGGCCACCGGGACGAACCGGACGGCGTCGCCCGGGAGGAGGAGCGAGGGCGCCTCGCGCGCGGCGTCGAAGAGCGGGAGGGGCGTCCGCCCGACGAGCCGCCATCCTCCCGGCGTCGCCCGCGGGTAGATCCCGGCCTGCCCGCCCGCGACGGCGACGCTCCCGGCCGGGACGCTCCGGCGCGGCGCCGGCAGGCGCGGCATCGCGAGGGCGGGCGGGAGGCCGAGGAGGTAGGCGAAGCCGGGAGAGAAGCCGAGGAAGGCGACGCGGTAGGCCGCCCCCGAGTGGAGGGCGACCGCCTCCGCCCGCGAGAGCGCCGCGTGCGACGCGACGTCGGCGAGGTCGGGCGCGCATTCCTCCCCGTAGCAGGTCGGGACCTCGACCGTCCGCGACGCAGGCGGAAGCGCGAGCTCCGGCGAGGGGAGGAGCGGCCGGACGGCGTCGGCCAGCTCCGCGTGCGTCGTCGCGCGCGGGTCGAAGGCGAGGAGGAGCGTGGCGTATGCGGGCCTGAGGTCGAGGAGGCCTCGCGGGGGCGCCGCCGCGAGCGCCTCGCGGAGCGCGAGGACGGCCGCGGTCGCCGCTTCCGAAGGGCCCTCGGCGAGGACGGCGAGGAGGGCGGCGTCGCTCGCCGGCACGAGCCGCGGGGTCGGAACGGGGGCGCCGCTCACGCGCCGCAACGATACGCGGGATCGGGGAGCGCCGCCGTTTCGCTCGACGGGGCGGCGGCGCGGGATTACCGTGGGCGAAAACCGAGCGGAGGAGCGTTCCATGGCCCTCGACGTCTTCCACCAGGTCCTCGCGAGGCTGCTCGAGGTCGCGGGCGGGAGCCCCCGGCAGATGGTCCCGATCGTCGACGTCCTGAAGCAGGAGAAGCTCTTCGGGAGCGTCGACATGATCCTCAACAAGCTCCATTCGGAGGGGTGGATCGCCGACGCGCCGAAGAAGGACCACGTCTTCGTGACGACGTGGGGGATCGAGGAGGTGCGGAAGACGGCGGCGGCCGCGGCCCCGGCCGCGAAGGCGGCCGAGGCTTCCGCGCCGAAGGCGGCCGAGCCGAAGAACGCCGCCGCGCTCCGCGAGGCGGCCGCGAAGGCGCGCGAGCTCGCCGCCGCCCTCGAGGAGCTCGCGACGGGAGCCGGCGGGACCGGCGCGCAGCGGAAGGCGAAGGCGAAGAAGGCGCTCGCCGCGGCCGCGGCGGCCGTCGAGGAGGCCTTCGAGTGAGCCTCGACGCGCACCTCCCGTCGCCCGTGCGCTTCCTCGAGGCGCGGCTCGGGAGGTTGCGCGCGCCGGAGTCGCTCCGGGCCTACGAGGCCTTCTTCGAGGAGCGTGGACGAGCCGTCTCCGAGGCCGTGGACCGCGCCGGGACGCCGCCGCTCCGGATGTTCGACCGCTTCGGGAACCGGATCGACGAGGTCGTCTTCCCCCCCGAGTACCGCGAGCTCGTGACGAAGGGGTACGAGGCGGGCGTCGTCTTCCGCGCCGTCGAGGAGGGGGACCTCGCCGCCTCGTACCAGGTCGGCTACGTGACGTCGTTCTACGACGCCGGTCTCTACTGCCCGCACACCGTCTCCCTCTCGACGGCGATCCCGCTCGCCAAGTACGGCGCCGCCGACGTCCGCGCGAGGTACCTCCCGCAGCTCCTGAAGCGCGACGCCTCGGTCTGGCAGGGCGCGACCTGGATGACGGAGGCGAAGGGGGGCTCCGACCTCGGCGCCTTCGTCGAGACCGTCGCCCGCCCCGACGGCGGCCGCTGGCTCCTGACGGGCGAGAAGTTCTTCACGAGCAACGTCGGGGCCGAGCTCGCGATCGCCGCGGCCCGCCCCGAGGGCGCCCCGCCGGGGGTCCGCGGCCTCGAGCTCTTCCTCGTCCCGCGGCTCCGCGACGACGGCGCCCTCAACTTCAGGGTCCGCCGGCTGAAGGACAAGATCGGCACCCGCTCCGTCCCGACGGGCGAGGTGGAGCTCGACGGGAGCGTCGCATACCACCTCGGGGAGCGGGGGCAGGGGGTCTACCTCGTCCTCGAGGCGCTCAACGTCTCGCGCGTCTGCAACTCGATCGGCGCCGTCGCCCTCACCCAGCGCGCGCTCCACGAGGCGTGGAGCTTCGCCGAAGGGCGCGTCGCCTTCGGCAGGCCCGTCTCCGAGCAGCCTCTCTTCGCCCGGCAGGCGCGGGAGCGGCACGAGGCGCTCCTCGACGCCTTCGCCCTCGCCTGGGAGGCCGTCACGCTCCTCTCGGAGGTCTGGCGCGAGACGCCGCGCTACTCCGACCGCTACCACCTCTTCCGGCTCGTCGCGCACCTCTCGAAGTACTGGACGGCGGAGGTCGCCGTGCAGAGCGCGAAGTGGGCGATGGAGGCGCACGGCGGAGCCGGGATCCTCGCCGACTTCCCCGTCGAGCGGCTCTTCCGCGAGGCGATCATCCTCGGCATCTGGGAGGGGACGCCGCATCGGCAGATCCTCGACGGGATGGAGGTCGTCGAGCGGAAGAGGGCCCACGTCCCGCTCCTCGACGGCATCGCCGCGCGCGGCGGCAACCCCGTCGCCCTCGCGATGGCCCGCTCCGAGGTCGACGACTGGCTCGCCCTCCCCGCCGAGCGGCAGGAGGCCGAGTCGGAGCGCGTCTTCTCGCGCCTCGCGGCGACGGTGGCGCGGGAGCTGAGGCGGGCGGGGGGCTGAAGACCGGTCCGCTCCCGGACCTCAGCGGCGCCGTGCCTTCTCGATCTCCGCGAGCGTGGCCCGGAGCGTCGGGAGGACCGCGAGGTCCTTCGGCCGGCCGGCGGCGGTCTTCAGCTCGACGATGCGCCTGAGGGAGAGGATTCGGGTCGACAGGTCGGGCCCGACCCGGATCTCTTCGCTGTCGGGGAGCAGGTCGTCGTAGGAGGGGCCTTCGTCGAGCGCGTCGAGCGGGCCGCACGTCGTCTGCAGGAGGTTGTGCCCGGGCCCGAGGAGGTGGACCTCCTCGGGTACGAGGCCTCGGGGGTCGTGCCGGTAGCGGGCCTCGATGGACCGGAGCGCGGCGAGCACCGTCAGGGCGCGCCGGTAATCGAACCTCATCGCGGCGCGGCGGACCGGAGCGCCCGCGGCGAGCCCGTCCGGGACGAAGGGCGCGTCGTCGTCCTGATTCGGCTCGAGATCGTCAGGCACGGCCGTCGTCATATTCAACGCCGCAGTCCTCTCAGCGCAGGACGAGCATCCGCTCCTCGGTCATCTCGAGGAACGCCGAGGCGGGGCCCTCGCGCCCGACGCCAGAGGCCTTCACGCCGCCGTACGGCATCGGGTCGCTGCGCCAGGTCGGGACGTCCCCCTGGACGACGGCGCCGACCTCGAGCGCCTCCCACGCCTTCCGCGCCTTCGCGACGTCGGAGGTGAAGACGCCCGCCTGCAGGCCGTAGCGCGAGTCGTTCGTGCGCGCGAGGGCCTCGTCGAACGACGCGTACGCCGCGAGGACCGCGCCGGGGCCGAAGAGCTCGCCCGCGACGATCGGCTCGGCGTCGGGGACGTCCTCGAGGAGCGTCGGCCTCACGACGGTGCCGTCCGACTTCCCGCCCGTCAGGAGCCTCCCGCCCGCCGCTCGCGCCGACTCGACCCAGTCGACGACCCGCTCGCGGTTCGCGGCGTCGATCATCGGGCCGCAGAGCGTCGCCGGGAGGCCCGGGTCGCCCGTCGGGAACGACTCGGCCGCCGCGACGAGGAGCTCGCGGAAGCGCGCCGCGACGTCGCGGTGGACGAAGACCCTCTGGACGCTGATGCACGACTGGCCCGCCCAGGCGAAGGCCGCGCCCGCGACGCGGCGCGCCGCGTCGGCGAGGTCGGGCCAGTCGGGCTCGACGATCACCGCCGCGTTCCCGCCGAGCTCGAGGGCGACGCGCCGGTCCCACGCCCTCTTCCGGAGCGCGAAGCCGATCTCGGCCGAGCCGGTGAAGGTGAGGAGGGCGAAGCGCGGGTCGGAGGCGAGCCGCTCGGCGTCGGAGGCGCGCGAGGGGACGACGGAGAGCGCGCCGTCGGGAAGCCCCGCGCGCTGGAGCGAGGCGGCGAGGAGGAGCGCCGGGGTCGGCGTCTGGCTCGCCGGCTTCAGGACGACGGGGCAGCCCGCCGCGACGGCGGGCGCGAGCTTGTGGGCGACGAGGTTGAGGGGGAAGTTGAACGGGGTGATCGCGAGGACGGGCCCGACCGGGACGCGACGCGTCAGGGCGAGGCGCCCCGCGCCGCTCGCAAAGCCCCCGAGGTCGCGCGCGACGACCTCGGGGAAGCGGGCGACGTGCGCGGCCGCGAGGAGCGTGTCCCCGGCGCGGTCGACCTCTCCGCGCGCGAGGGAGAGGGGCTTCCCCGCCTCGTCGGCGATCGCCTTCGCGACCTCCTCCTTCCGCGAGAGGAGGTCGGCCCGCGCCGCCTCGACGATCGCCGCGCGGCGCGCGGGCGGGCGGGCCGCCGCGAGGGGGGCCGCCTTCGCGGCGGCCTCCGCCGCCCGCTCGAGGGTCGCCGGGCCGCCGCGCGAGACGCGCGAGACCGGAGAGCCGTCCCACGGGGAGAGGACCTCGGCGCCGTCGTCGCCGTCCTCCCACGCCCCGGCCAGGAAGAGCTTCGTCTCTCTCATCGTCCGCCCCTCTCTCCCGCCGCACCGTCCGCGAGGCCGAAGAAGCGCTCGATCTTCTCGCGGAGGGAGCCGTGCGCCGCCGCGAGCCGGTGCCGGCGGGTCTCCTCGGAGAGCCCCTCCTGCGCCGCCGCGAGCTCCACCTGCCGCGCCGCGAGGATGCGGGAGACCTCCTCGGCGATCGCCGGGCGCTCCTCGAGCACCTCGCGGAACTTCTCCTTTCCGAGGCGCCAGCACTCCGTCTCTCCGACGGCGACCACGGTCGCGCGGCGCGGCTCTCCCGTGAGCATCCCCATCTCGCCGAAGATGTCCGGCGCCGAGATCCGGCTGACGACGCGGGGCGGCGCGTCGCCGACGGCGATCCTCACGTCGCCGGCGCCGTGCGTGATGATGTAGAGGTCGTGGACCTCGCGCCCCTGGACGACCATCGCCTCCCCCGGCGCGAACGGGGCGCGGACGAGGCCGGCGGCGAGGCGCTCGCGCTCCTCGGCCGTGAGCGCGGCGAAGAGCGGCACGCTCTCGAGGGCGGCGAGGCGGGTCTCGCGGTCGCGCGCGAGCTGCCGGGCGCGGTGCGCCTCCTCCTCGATCGTCACGAAGTTCGCGCTCGCCGGCCGCGAGAGCGTGATTCCCGCGCGGCGGAGGGCGTAGGCGATCCGCGTCCGCACCTCGGAGTCGGTCGGGTCGTCGGGCTGGAGGTCGGTGAGCCAGTAGCGGGCCGCGTAGGAGGACCAGCTCTCCCGGAACTCCATCAGGACGACGCTCGGCGCCGGCTCGGCCGCGACGTTCGGGATCGGCTCGCGGGTGAGCGCCTCGCGGACCGTCTCGATGACCGTGACGGGCGAGGTCCGGTGGTCGACGCCGAACCAGACCCAGCGCCGCTCGAGCGGCGTCTTCCGCCCCCCGGCCCTGCCGAGGAGGAAGAGCGGCGTCTTGACGAGGACGCTGTTCGGGACGAGGAGGACGTCGCCGTTGCGCGTCTCGATCGCCGTGTGGCGCCATCCCGTCTCGGTGACGCGGCCCGAGGCATCGCCGAACTTCACCCAGTCGCCCGGCCCGAAGGAGCCCTCGAGCTGGAGGGCGATCCCGCCCATGACGTTCGCGAGGGTGTCCTGGAGCGAGAAGCCGATGACCGCCGTGACGACGGCCGACGTCGCGACGATCCCGGTGACGTCGACGTGGTGAGTCGAGAAGAGCCAGAGGAGGAGCCCGATCCAGCTGAGCGCCGCGAGGACCTCGCGGGCGATCCGCGGGACGCGGACCCGGGCGAGCGGCAGGAGGGCGTCGAAGACGAGGACGAGCGAGAGGCCGAGATAGGCCGTCCCCTGGGAAAGGCGGGCGAGGAAGTGGAGCGTCGGCTCCGCGCTCGCGAGGTGCTCGCCGGCGAGGCCGGCGAGGGCGCGAAGCCCGACCGAGGCGGCCCAGAGGGCGACGAGGCGGAGGACGCGGCGCCGGGCGTCGCGCGCGACGACGAAGAGGAGCGCCGCCCCGAGGAGGAAGGCGGCCTCGAGCCGGAGCGTCTCCGGCGACGGGAGAAGCGGCACGCCGGAACCGGACATCGCTGCGAGACGGCAAGTTAGCACGTCGGCGGCGGGCCGGCGCGGCTCTCTTGGTCGCCCCGGGCGGCCCGTCGCCGCCCGGCCCGGCCGCGCCTCCGGTAGGATCGGCGCTCGAGCGCAGCGCGCGGCCCCGCCGGGGCCGCACCAGACGAAGACGGGCCGGGCCGTGCAAGGCCCGCCCGAGGGGGACGACCATGCCGGAGACCGCCGCCCGCACCGAGGCCCTGATCGAGCTCGAGAACCGCTACGGGGCGCACAACTACCACCCGCTCGACGTCGTCTGCACGGAAGGGAAGGGCGTCTTCCTCACCGACGTCGACGGGAAGCGCTACATGGACTTCCTCGCGGCCTACTCGGCCGTGAACCAGGGGCACAACCACCCCCGGATCGCCGAGGCGATGATCCGGCAGGCGAAGCGGCTCGCCCTGACGAGCCGCGCCTTCCGCAACGACCAGTTCCCGCCCCTCCTCGAGAAGCTCTGCAGGCTGACCGGCTTCGACAAGGCCCTCCTGATGAACAGCGGAGCCGAGGCCGTGGAGACCGCGATCAAGGCGATGCGGAAGTGGGCCTACGACGTGAAGGGGGTCCCCTACGCCGAGGCGGAGATCGTCGTGGCCGAGGGGAACTTCCACGGCCGGACGACGACGATCGTCGGCTTCTCGACCGACCCCGACTCGACGAGCCGCTTCGGCCCCTTCACCCCCGGCTTCCGGATCGTCCCCTACGGCGACCTCGAGGCCGTGAAGGCCGCGGTCGGCCCGAAGACCGCCGCGATCTTCGTCGAGCCGATCCAGGGCGAGGGGGGCGTCATCATCCCGCCCGACGGCTACCTCGCGGGGCTGCGCGAGGTCGCGGACCGAAGCGGCATCCTCCTCGTCCTCGACGAGATCCAGTCGGGCCTCGGGCGGACCGGCAAGCTCTTCGCCTTCGAGCACGAGGGGATCCGCCCCGACGCCGTGACGATCGGCAAGGCGCTGTCGGGCGGCTTCTACCCCGTCAGCGCGTTCCTTGCCGGCAACGCGGTGATGGACGTCTTCACCCCCGGAATCCACGGCTCGACCTACGGCGGCAACCCTCTCGCCTGCGCCGTCGCCTCCGAGGCGCTCGACGTCCTCGTCGAGGAGAGGCTCGTCGAGCGGGCGGCCGAGCTCGGGGTCCACCTCGAGGCGCGGCTTCGGACGATGAAGACGGACAAGGTCGAGGAGGTCCGCGTCCGCGGCCTCTGGGCCGGCGTCCAGCTCAAGGTCTCGGCCGGCCCGGCGCGCCCCTACTGCTACAGGCTGAAGGAGCGCGGGATGCTCTGCAAGGACACCCACGCCCAGACGATCCGGCTCGCGCCGCCGCTCGTGATCACGCGCGAGGAGATCGACTGGGCCGTCGACCAGCTCGAGGCCGTCCTCTCCTGAGCGGCCTCCCCGCCGCCCGCTAAACTGCCGCGCCTTGCGCGGCTTTCCGGCCCTGGCGGCCCTCGTCCTCCTCTTCGCCTCCTCCGGCCTCGCCCAGAGGCCGGAGGAGCCTCTCGCCGCGCTCGCCTCCCCGCGCGAGGTCGTCCTCGACGGGAGGCTGGGCGACCCTCTCTGGAAGGACGCCCCGCTCCTCGACCGCTTCACGCAGCAGTCGCCGGACGAGGGGTCGCCCGCGACCGAGCGGACGGAGGTCCGCGTCGTCGTCACGCCGCGGCACCTCGTCGTCGGCGTCGCCTGCCTCGACCGCGAGGCCGGGAAGATCGCGGCGCGCAACTACGAGCGCGACGGCGACTTCGACTCCGACGACTGGGTGATGGTCGTCCTCGACACCTACCACGACCGGCGCAACGCCTCCCTCTTCGGCGTCAACCCGCTCGGGACGCAGTGGGACGCCCTCGTGACGAACGAGGCGGCGGAAGAGGTCGAGTGGGACGCCGTCTGGGAGTCGCGGGCCTCGATCGGCCCCGACGGCTGGCGCGCCGAGCTCGCGATCCCCCTCTCCGCACTCCGCGCCCCCGCCGGCGCGTCCTCCTTCGGCCTCAACGTCTTCCGGATGCTCCGCCGCCGCCAGGAGACCTCCTCCTGGGGCGCGTGGCGCCGCGAGGCGGGCCCGACGCGCGTCTCGATGGCCGGCACCCTGAACGGCTTCACTCTGCCGCGGCGCCTCCCCCTCGTCCTCAAGCCGTACGTCCTCACCGGCTACGAGAACGAGGTCCGCGAGGCGGGCGGCGGGTACCGGACGGGATGGAAGCTCGACGCGGGGCTCGACGCGAAGGTCGGCGTCACGCCGACGCTCGTCCTCGACGCGACCTTCCGGACCGACTTCGCGCAGGTCGAGGCCGACACGCAGCGCGTGAACCTCACCCGCTTCCCGCTCTTCTACCCCGAGAAGCGCGACTTCTTCCTCGAGCGGATCGGCTTCACCCGCTTCGGCCAGCCGGAGCTCGCGGAGGTCTTCTACTCGCGGCGGATCGGCCTCTCGGACGACGGCGGACCGCTCCCGATCCTCGGCGGCGCGCGGCTGACGGGGAACGTCGGACGGACGGAGGTCGGCGTCATCGCCGTGCGGCAGCAAGCGTCCGACGGCGTCCCCGCGACGGACTACTACGTCGCCCGCGTGCGGCAGCCCGTCGGCGGCCGTTCGTCCGTCGGCGCCATCTTCACCGACCGGGAGGGCGGCCCAGCCGGCAAGGAGTGGAACCGCGCCGCCGGCTTCGACCTCGACGTGAAGCCGACGGAGACGCTCGGCCTGACGTTTTTCTGGGCGACGACGCGCGACCCGCAGGGCAAGCCCGAGACGGACGCGTGGCGCTTCACCGGGACGTTCGACGACGGCACGTGGCAGCTGTTCACGAGCCTGAAGCGCTACGGCGAGGGCTTCGACCCCGGGATCGGCTTCGTCGCCCAGACCGGCATCACGAACCTCTACGTCCGCGGAGCCCGCCGCTTCTTCCCGAAGACGGGCCTCGTGAAGGAGTGGGACGTCGAGGGGGAGGTCGACTACTTCGACGACCCGTCCGGCCACGTCCTGACCCGGCGCGTCGAGGGGAAGGTCGCCGCGGAAGGGCGCGACGGGAGCTTCGCCGAGGCGGAGCCGTACTCGGAGTACTGGGACCGCCTCGACGAGCCGTTCGAGATCCGCCCCGGGATCGTGATCCCCGCCGGGGCCTACACGAACCTCCGCCACGCCGTCGAGGCCTCGACGAGCCGCGCCTCCGCCCTCTCGGCCGGGGCGAGCGTCTCGTGGGGGAGCTTCTACGGAGGCACGCGCGAGACCTGGACGGGGGAGGTCACGTGGCGCCCGGGCCCGCACTTCCTCCTCGGCCTCGAGGAGGAATACAACGACGTCCGCCTCCCGGACGGCTCCTTCTCGACCTCGCTCCTCGGCCTGCGCGGCACCTGGAACTTCTCCCGCTCGCTCCTCCTGACCGCCTTCACGCAGGTGAACACCGCGGCCGACCTGACGAGCGTCAACGCCCGGCTCCGCTGGATGTGGCGCCCCGGCTCGGACGTCTACGTCGTCTTCAACCGCGCCACGGGCGAAGGGCTCGAGCGCGAGGCGTGGCAGCTCCTCCTGAAGGCGACGTGGGCGATCCTTCCGTGACGGGTCCCCCGCCCCTCGCGCGCGGGAATCTTCGCGGCCTCTTTCCGGTTCTCCGGCCGGAAGGAACGACATGCCCCTCCTGACGATCCTCCTGTTCGTGGCCGGCATCGGCCTCCTCGTCCTCGGGGCCGACCTGCTCGTGCGCGGCGCCTCGCGCCTGGCCCTCGCCGCGGGGATCTCCCCGCTCGTCGTCGGGCTGACCGTCGTCGCGTTCGGGACGAGCGCGCCCGAGATGGCCGTCAGCGTGAAGGCGGCCCTGGCCGGGCAGGCCGACATCGCCTACGGCAACGTCGTCGGCTCGAACATCTTCAACGTCCTCTTCATCCTCGGCCTGTCGGCGCTCGTCGCCCCGCTGCTCGTCGACCGGCAGCTCATGCGGCGCGACGTCCCGGTCATGATCGGCACGTCGCTCCTCCTCCCGGCGCTCGCGCTCGACGGCCGGATCGGCCGCCTCGACGGTGCGCTCCTCTTCGGCGGGATCATTGGCTACACGGCCTGGTCGGTCGTGTCGAGCCGCCGGGAGACGGCGGCTCGCGGCGCGGCCGCCGGGGCGGAGCCTCAAGCGACGGGCCCGGCCTTCACGAACGTCGTCCTCGTCGTCGCGGGGCTCGCGATGCTCGTCCTCGGCGCCCGGTGGCTCGTCGGCGGCGCCGTCGAGTTCGCCCGGGGCCTCGGCGTCTCCGAGCTCGTCATCGGCCTGACGATCGTCGCCGCGGGGACGTCGCTCCCAGAGGTCGCGACCTCCGTCCTCGCCGCCTATCGCGGGCAGCGCGAGATCGCCGTCGGCAACGTCGTCGGCTCGAACATCTTCAACGTCCTCGCGGTGCTCGGGCTCACCGGCCTCGTCGCGCCGTCCGGCGTCCCCGTCGCGCCGCAGGCGCTCGCGTTCGACACCCCGGTCATGATCGCGACGGCCGTCGCCTGCCTCCCGATCTTCTTCACGGGGCACGCCATCGCGCGCTGGGAGGGCGCCCTTTTCCTCGGCTTCTACGCGGCCTACGCCGCCGTCCTCGTGATGAAGGCGACCTCCTCGCCGGCGCTCCCCGCGTTCCAGTCGGCCCTCTCCTGGTTCGTCCTGCCCCTGACCGCCGTCACCCTCGTCGCGCTCGCCCTCCAGGCCCTCCGCCGCAGGAGGCGCCCGGCCGCATGAGCCGCGCCCTCGCCGCCCTGACCCGCGAGATCGAGGCCTGTCGCGCCTGCCCGCGGCTCGTCGCCTGGCGCGAGGAGAGCGCCGCGAAGCCGCCGCGGCGCTACGCGGACGAGACCTACTGGGCCCGCCCCGTCCCCGGGT
>JBDIBE010000079.1:0-11276 GCA_039812785.1 Thermoanaerobaculia bacterium
TCCGCCCCGCTGCGAAGCGCCGCGTCGTCGACCTCGACGCGCCCGCGCAGCGCACCGCGAAGCGCCGCGCGCAGGGCCTCGGCGTGCTCCGCGGGGGCGTCGAAGTGCCCGTGGGCCTCGCCGGCGGGCCGGACGGCGAAGAAGACGGTGAGATCGGCCATTCGCTCGTTCCTCCGTGCGCTCGCGCGCCCCGAAGGAATGCGGCCGAGGCTCGGACAGACGGTGTCCCCGGGCGTTACCATGCCCTCATGGCGGTGAAGGACAGGCCCCTCTTCCGGCGGATCCTCGAGTTCGACGACCTCCTGAGGCGCAAGCGCGTCGTAAATGCGACGAACCTCGCGGCGCGGTGGAAGACGTCGACGAAGACGGTCCAGCGCTTCGTCGGCTTCATGCGCGACGAGATGGACGCCCCGATCGTCTTCGACAGGAAGCGCGGCTCCTTCGAGTACTCCGACCCGTCGTGGCACCTGCCGTGGATCCCCGTCGAGGGCCCCGGGCTCTTCGCCATCGGCGTCGCCGCCAAGGTGCTCCAGCTCTACGAGGGGACGCCCGTCGCCGAGGGGCTCCGCGAGGCGTTCCAGCGGATCTCCGACATGATGCCGCCCGAGATCCGCGTCGTCCCGGGCGCGTTCGTCGAGCGGCTCTACATCCACCCGCAGCCGATCCGCCTCGTCGACCCTGCCGTCTGGAACACGGTCGCCACCGCGATCCGCGAGAGGACGGTGCTGAAGGCGAGGTACCAGAAGCCCTCCGGCGAGACGTCCGAGAGGCGCCTCGCGCCGTACGGCCTCGTCCTCGCCGCGGGCGACTGGCTCGTCGCCGCGCAGGACCGCGACGACGACCCGGGCGTCGTGAAGACGTTCTACGTCTCGCGCATCCGGAGCGCCGAGACGACCGGGGAGCCCTTCTCCATCCCGCGCGACTTCGACCTGAAGCGGCACTTCGGGGAGACGATCGGGATCTTCGTCGGCAAGGAGCCGTTCCGCTTCCGCGTCCGCTTCGCGAAGTCGATGGCGGCCTGGGTCGCCGAGGTGCGCTGGCACCCGAAGCAGAGGACGGCGGCGCTGCCGAACGGGGAGCTCGAGCTCGAGCTCCCGGCCGGGTCGCTCTTCGAGGCGCGGCGCTTCGTCCTCTCCTTCGGGCGCGAGGCGACGGCGGTCTCCCCTCCCTCGCTCGTCGAGGCGCTCCGCGCCGAGACCGAGGAGATGGCCGCGGCCTACCGCGGAGCGCGGTGACGGGCGGGGCGCGGCCGACAACCTCGCCGGCCCGCGTCCGTATCAGCGAGGGATGAGCTCGTCCGAAGAGCGGCCGGCCTCGGGCCCGGCGTGGGGCGCCCTCCTCGCCGCCGCCGGCGCCAAGCTCGCCCTCCACCTCGCCCTCGCGGGCCGCTACGGCTACTTCCGCGACGAGCTCTACTTCCTCGACTGCGGGCGGAACCTCGCCTGGGGCTACGTCGACGCGGCCCCGGCGATCGGCCTCTACGCGAAGGCGGCGCTCCTCCTCGGCGGCTCGCTCCCCGTCCTCCGCGGGATCGCCGCGCTCGCCGGGGCCGGCATCGTCCTCCTCGCGGGGCTCCTCGCCTGGCGCCTCGGCGGGAGCCGCTTCGCGCAGGCGCTCGCCGCCCTCGCGGCCCTCGCGACGCCGATCGTGCTCGCGGTGTCGGGCCTGCTCACGATGAACGTCTTCGAGCCGCTCTTCTGGACCGGCTGCGCGTACGTCCTCGTCCGCCTCGCCGACGGCGCCCCGCCGCGCCTCTGGCTCCTCTTCGGCCTCCTCGCGGGGCTGGGCCTCCTCAACAAGCACTCGACGGCGTTCTTCGGCGCGGCCGTCCTCGCGGGCGTCCTCCTCTCGCCGCTCCGGCGCCAGCTCGCGACGCCGTGGCCGTGGGCCGGCGCGGGCGTCGCCCTCCTCGTCTTCCTCCCGAACCTCCTCTGGCAGGCGGCCCACGGCTTCCCCACGCTCGAGGACCTCCGGAACGTCGCGCGGACGGGAAAGAACGTCGTCCTCGGCCCGGGGCCCTTCGTCCTCCAGCAGGCGCTCCAGCAGGGCCCGCACCTCCTGCCTCTCTGGCTCGGCGGCGCCGCGTGGCTCCTCCTCGCCCGCAGGGGGCGGCACCGCGCGCTCGGCGCGGCCTTCGTCGTCTTCTTCGTCCTGATGTTCGCGATGAAGGCGAAGGCCTACTACCTCGCGCCGATCTACCCGACGCTCCTTTCGGCCGGGGCCGTCGCCTTCGACGAGCTCCTCGGCAGGCGGCGATCCCTCGCCGGCCGCGCGTGGCCCCGCGCCGCCGCCGCGGCGTGGGTCGTCCTCCTCGCGCTCCCCGCCGCGCCGCTCGTCCTGCCGCTCCTCCCGCCCGGGCGCCTCGTCGCCTACATGGAGCGGATCGGGTTCGCCCCTCCGAGGTCCGAGGTCGGGCACCGGGGGCCGCTGCCGCAGATGTTCGGGGACCAGTTCGGGTGGCCCGAGCTCGCGGCGGACGTCGCGAAGGTCTGGAACGGGCTCGCGCCCGGGGAGCGCGCGCGGGGCGGGATCTTCGCGAACAACTACGGGGAGGCCGGCGCGATCAACCTCTTCGGCCCGGAGCTCGGCCTGCCCCGGGCGATCTCGGCCCACCAGAACCACTTCTTCTGGGGCCCGCGGGGCTTCGCGGGCGACGTCCTCGTCGTCCTCCAGGACGACCGGGCGAGCCTCGAGCAGGTCTGCGCCTCGGTCGAGGAAGCCGGGCGCCACGAGCACCCGTGGGGGATGGCCGAGGAGAACGGCCCGATCTGGGTCTGCCGGGGCCTGAAGACGCCGCTCCCCGAGCTGTGGCCGCGCCTGAAGCACTGGAACTGACGCCGCGCCCGGCCCCCGAAAACAGGAACGCCGGGACGATGCCCGGCGAAAACCCTCACGTGAGATGAAATGGTGGAGCTGAACAGGATCGAACTGTCGACCTCCTGAATGCCATTCAGGCGCTCTCCCAACTGAGCTACAGCCCCACGCTTTGAAAGACCGGCGGAATCGTCTCCGGCTCCGCGGACCGGGGAAGATACCAGCCCCGGCCGGAGCGGTCAAGGCGGCCCGTTTTCCCTATGATGAGCCCCATGAACGGCGCCCCGCGCGACCCCGAAGCCCTAAGGCGGAAGGGGATCCTCGAGAAGCTCCTCGGCGGGCTGAACCTCCGCTTTCCCGGGCTCTTCGCCCTCCTCGCCGCGGTGTTCCTCGTCGACCTCGTCGTCCCCGACTTCATCCCGTTCGTCGACGAGATCGTCCTCGCGCTGCTGACCGCGATCTTCGGCCTCTGGAAGGACCGGCGCACGGCGACGGCCTCGAGGGCCGGCGGTCCGCCGCCCCTTCCGCCGGCCGCGCCGCCTCTCCCCCCGCCGCCCGGCGGGCGCTGAGGCGCGGCCCCCCGAAGGGGGCTAACGCATCGCCTTGAAGGTGTCGCAGGCGGCGAGGTCGCCCGACTCGAGCCCCTTGCGGAACCAGGCGACCCGCTGCTCCGAGGAGCCGTGCGTGAAGGCGTCGGGCGAGACGCGCCGCCCGGCCGCCCGCTGGATGCGGTCGTCGCCGATCGCCGCGGCCGCGTTCAGCCCCTCCTCGACGTCCCCCCTCTCGAGGATGCCGCGCTGCGCCGTCGCGGCGCCCCAGACGCCGGCGAAGCAGTCGGCCTGGAGCTCGAGGGCGACCGACCAGGCGTTCTCCCTCCGCGGGTCCTCGGCCTGGCGCCGGCGCACGGCCTCGTCGACGCCGAGGAGGTGCTGGACGTGGTGCCCGATCTCGTGGGTGATGACGTAGGCCTGCGCGAAGTCGCCCGGGGCGCCGAAGCGGTCCTTCAGCTCCTGGTAGAAGCCGAGGTCGATGTAGACCTTCTGGTCGCCGGGGCAGTAGAAGGGCCCGGTCGCCGACTCCGCGAAGCCGCAGGCGGAGTCGACCCCGTCCTCGAAGAGGACGAGCTTCGGCGCGACGTACCGCTTGCCGGCGGCGTCGAGGAGCTTCGTCCAGACCTTCTCCGCGTCGTCGATGACGAAGGAGACGAAGTCGACGAGCTCCTCCTCCTTCGGGTCCGTCGCGCGGGGCGCGGCCGGGCCGGCCGAGACGTCGGCGCTCGGCGAGACCCCTCCGCCCCCTCCGCCGACGAGGGAGAAGAAGTCCTTCTTGAAAACGATGCTCAGGACCGCGAGGAGGAGGAAGCCGCCGAGGCCGAGCTTCAGACCGGGGCCCCTCCCGCCTCCGTACGCCGCTCTTTCGCCCCTCCGGTCCTCGAGGTTCGCGCTGCGTCCGCCCCTGGTCCATTTCATCGCGTCCGGCCTCCTGCGCCTTAACGAAAGATTAGCGGACGACGCGCCGGAGAGTGGATAAGATCCGTAGCCTCTTGTCGCGCAGCCGCCCTGTCACCCCCTCCACAAATCACTCCCGAAGGGAGATCCATATGCACCGTCCGGCCCGGAGTGTCGCTTTCGTATTCGTCGCCGTCCTCGCCGTCCTCGCCGCCCTCCCGATGTCGGCACAGACGGTCTTCATCAACGAAATCCACTACGACGACTCCACCGCGGCTGGGGACACCGGCGAGGCGGTCGAGGTCGCCGGACCCGCCGGCACGGATCTGACCGGGTGGTCGATCGTCCTCTACAACGGGAGCGGCGGCGCTTCCTACGACACGGACGCGCTCACGGGCACGATTCCGAATCTCTGCGGTGGCTACGGCGTCGTCTACATCTCCTACCCGACAAACGGCATTCAGAACGGCGCGCCGGATGGAGTAGCCCTCGTCAACTCATCGGGCACCGTCGTTCAGTTCCTCAGCTACGAGGGCGTCTTCACCGCTACGAACGGTCCCGCCAACGGCATGACGAGCACGGACATCGGGGTCGCCGAAACGAACAGCACGACGCCCGGGTTTTCCCTGCGGCTCTCCGGCACGGGTTCCGTCTACACTGACTTCGTCTGGCAGGCGCCTGCGGCGAACACGTTTGGAGCTTGCAACACGGGACAGACCTTTGTTGCGCCCGATGTGGCGCCGACGGTTTCGTCGACTTCTCCCGCGAACGGCGCGACCGGCGTCGCGCTGAACTCCAACCTCACGGTCACGTTCAGCGAGGCCGTGAACGTCGCGGGCGCCTGGTACGGGATCTCCTGCGCGAGCTCGGGCTCGCATACCGCCGCCGTCTCCGGCGGGCCGACGACGTTCACGATCAATCCGGACGTCGACTTCACCGGCGGCGAGGCGTGCACGGTGACGATCGTCGCGTCGCAGGTTTCCGACCAGGACGGAACTGCGAACCCCATGGCGGCGAACTACGTGTTCAGCTTCACGGCGGTCTCGCCGAACCCGAACCTGACGGTCAACGACGTGACCGCGGCTGAGGGGAACTCCGGGACGACGACGTTCACGTTCACCGTCAGCCTCTCGGCCCCCGCTCCCGCGGGCGGCGTCACGTTCGACATCGCGACCGCCGACGGCACCGCGACGCAGCCTTCGGACTACACGGCGAAGTCCCTCACCGGCCAGACGATCCCCGCCGGCAGCTCGACCTACACGTTCGACGTCCTCGTGAAGGGCGACACCACCGTCGAGCCGAACGAGACGTTCTTCGTGAACGTCACGAACGCGACGAACGCGGTCGTCACCGACGGCCAGGGCCAGGGGACGATCACGAACGACGACTTCACGCCGATCCACGACATCCAGGGGAACGGGCTTACGTCGCCGCTCGTCGGCCAGGCCGTCACGACCCGCGGCGTCGTGACCGCGCTGAAGTACAACAACGGCTTCTTCCTCCAGGAGCCCGACGCCACGGTCGACGCCGACCCGGCGACCTCCGAGGGGGTCTTCGTCTACACGGGCAGCGCCCCGACGGTCGCGATCGGCGACTTCGTCACGGTGATCGGCACCGTCTCCGAGTACAACCAGGCCAGCACGTACGGCGTCGTCACGGAGCTCGTCGCCCCTCTGACGATCAACGTCGTCTCGACCGGCAACCCGCTCCCGGCGCCCGTCGCGATCACCGCCGCGATGACCTCGCCGGCGGGGAGCTGGGAGCAGCTCGAGAACCTCGAGGGGATGCGCGTCAGCGTCGCCGGCTTCACGGTGACCGCCGCGACCGACGGGAACCCGGGGGGCAACTACACGACCGGGACGTCGTACGGCGACTGCTACGGCGTCGTCCCCGGCGTCGACCGGCCCTTCCGCGAAGCCGGCATCGCCTTCCCGAAGGTCCCGCCGGTCGGGACGACGATCCCGCCGCTCCTGCGCTTCGACTCGAACCCCGAGACCCTCCGCGTCGACACCGACGGCCAGGTGGGCGCGACCCGCCAGAACTTCTCCGCGCGGACCGTCCTCCCCGGGTTCGTCGGCGTCCTCGACTACGGCTTCAGCCGCTACTCGATCCTCCCCGACGTGGGCAGCCTGCCGGCGGGCCCGGCCGAGTTCCTCCCGACTCCCGTGACGGCGCCGACGGCGACCGAGTTCACCGTCGCCTCCTACAACCTGCAGCGGTTCTTCGACGACACGAACGACCCGGACATCAGCGAGCCCGTCCTGACGAGCGCGCAGTACCAGGCGCGGCTCAACAAGGCCTCGGTCGGCATCCGCAACTACATGCGGATGCCCGACGTCGTCGGCGTCATCGAGATGGAGAACCTCGCGACGCTCCAGGCGCTCGCGGCCCGCATCAACAACGACGCCGTCGTCGCCTCGCAGCCCGACCCGCAGTACGTCGCCTACCTCGTCGAGGGGAACGACGTCGGCGGCATCGACGTCGGCTTCCTCGTCAAGACGGCGACCGTCGGCGCGAACCCCCGCGTCGAGGTCCTCACCGTCACCCAGGAGCTCGACGGGACGCTCTTCACGAACCCCGACACCTCGACCGAGACGCTGAACGACCGTCCGCCGCTCATGCTCCGGGCCGTCATCCACGCCGCGAACGGCGGCGCGTTCCCCGTCACGGTGATCGTGAACCACCTCCGCTCGATGAACGACGTCGACAACGACGCCGCCGGCTCGAACGGCTGGGCGACGATCGGCGAGCGCGTCCGCGCGAAGCGCCAGGCGCAGGCCGTCGACCTCGCGACGTTCGTCCAGGCCCGGCAGGCCGCCGACCCGGCGGAGCGGATCATCCTCGTCGGCGACTTCAACGCCTTCAGCGTGAACGACAGCCTCGGCGACCTCGTCGCCACGATCTGCGGCACGCCGGCCCCCGACGCCACGACGGCGGCCGTCGGCGACGGCGCCGACCTCGTCAACCCCGACCTCGTCAACCTCGGCCCGCTCGGCGCTCCCGCCGAGCGCTACTCCTACGTCTTCGACTTCACGGCGCAGATGATCGACCAGGGGATCGTCAACGCCGCGCTCGTCAACGCGAGCCTCGCGCGCCGCGTCGAGTTCGCCAGGATCAACGCCGACTTCCCCGAGATCGACCGGTCGACGACGGACGCCCGCCTCTCCGACCACGACCCGCTCGTGATCTTCGTCGAGTCGCCGACGTTCCTCTCGGCCGGCGTCGCCGTGACCGTCGCCGACGCGCCCGACCCGGTCTTCCCCTCCGCCGGCCTCACCTACACGATCGACGTCACGAACGGCGGCCCCGACGCGGCGAGCGGCGTGACGCTCACCGACGTCCTGCCGGCCGGGACGGTCTTCGCCTCGCTGACGCCGGCCGGCGGCTGGAGCTGCACGACCCCCGCGGTCGGCGCCGCCGGCACGGTGTCCTGCTCGATCGCCTCGCTCGCGAACGGGTCCTCCGCCTCCTTCACGCTCAACGTCACCGTCGGCGCCCTCGCCGCCGGCACTCTCCTCTCGAACACGGCCACCGTCGCGACGGTCTCGTCCGACCCGAGCAGCGCCGACAACACGGCGACCGCCACGACGACGGTCCAGACGCCGCCGGCTCTCTACGCGACGAAGGCCGTGACCGGCGTCGGCTACCCCGGCGCCCCGATCACCTACACGGTCACGATCTACAACAACGGCTCGACCGCCCAGGCCGACAACGCGGGCGACGAGCTCGTCGACGTCCTCCCCGCCTCCCTCACCCTCGTCTCGGCGACCGCGACCTCCGGCACGGTCGTCGCCACCGTCGCGACGAACACGGTCACCTGGAACGGCTCCGTCCCCGCCGGCGGCAGCGTCACGGTGACGATCGAGGCCACCATCTCCGCCTCCGCGGCGCTCGGAGAGGTCGTCGCGAACCAGGCCTCGGTGTCCTACGACGCCGACGGCAACGGCTCGAACGAATCGTCCGCGCTGACCGACGACCCGGCCACCGGGACGTTCGGCGATCCGACCGTGATCACGATCACCCGCGGCGCCGGCGCCAACGCCGTCGTCCCGACGCTCGGCGGGCCCGGCCTCGCGGCCCTCGCCCTCCTCGTCGCCCTCGGCGGCGCGCTCGTCCTCGGGCGGCGGATCGCCTAGGCCCTTCCCCTCACCACCGGCCCACCGGGGGCCGGGAGCCGCGAGGCTCCCGGCCCTCTTCCTTTCGGGGCCTGGTCAGAAGGCGACGTCGAGGCCCGCGACGAAGCGCCGGCCCGGCGACGGGAAGCCGGCGACCTCGGAGTAGTCGCGGCCGAGGAGGTTCGTCGCGCGGACGTACGGGGCGACGGCGCCGAGGAGGCGCGGGAGGGTGACCGCCGCGTCGAGCCGGAAGTAGGCCGGGCTCGTGACGCGCTCGTAGGTGACGGCGTCGACGTCGTCGCGCTCGCCGACGAAGAGGCCCGTCAGCTCCGCCGTCGCGCCCCGGCCGAGGCCGCCGCCGACCGTGGCCGAGGCGCGGTGCGCCGGGCGGCGGAGGAGCGGGAGGCCGGTGTCGAGGTCCTCGGTGTCGAGCCAGGTGTACGAGGCGCGGGCCCACGCGAACTCCGTGATCGCCCCGCGGAGGACGGCCTCGGCGCCCGTCATCCGCGCGCGGCCGACGTTGACGTTCGTGAAGGTCGCGAAGTCGTAGCGGATGAGGTCCTTCACGTCGCTCCGGAAGAGCGACGCCTCGAGGACGAGGCCGGGGACGAGCGTCCACTCGGCCCCCGCCTCGTACGAGACGGAGCGCTCGGGCTGCAGGGCCGGGTTCCCGGAGAAGGGGTAGTAGAGCTCGCCGGTGGAGGGGGCGCGGAAGGCGGAGCCGGCCGCGGCGCGCACCTTGAGGGCGGACGTGACGTTCCAGGAGACGGCGAGGCGCGGGTTCGTGGAGGAGCCGTAGGCGTCGTTCTCGTCGCGGCGGACGCCCGCCGTCACCGTGACGCGGTCGGCGGCGAGGGAGAGGCGGTCCTCGGCGAACAGGGCCCACGTCTGCGTCGTCAGGCCGTCGAGCTGGACGCCGTAGGAGTCCGCGTTGTCGACCTTCGTCCGCTCGTAGTCGGCGCCGACGGAGACCCTGTTCGCGCCGGCCGCGTGGGAGACGACGAGGCGGCCGCCCGCGCGGCGGGCCTTCGTCTCCGAGAAGGTGAAGCCCCACGGGTCGTCCGGGTCGCTGTAGGTCGGGGAGTCGTCGGAGAAGGTCGCGGCCGCCTCGAGGGTCGTCCGCGAGGCGAGCGCGACGGAGACCGGGACGGAGACCGTCGTCGTGTCGGCGGTCGTCGCGCGGTGCGGCGTCGCGGTCGCGCCCGAGAAGGGGATCCCCGTGCGCGAGGTGTCGCGGCGGACGGCGACTCCCGTCCTCACGCCCGCGGCGAGCGGGACGTCGAGCGCGGCGGAGAGGTCGGTCCCCTCGAAGAAGTCGTTCGGGAGCTCGCCCTCGACGGTGCCGCGGTGGAAGCCGGCGGTGACGCCGACGCTCCCCTCCCGGTAGGAGGCCGAGGCGCCCGCCTCGCGGGCCGCGTCGTTCCCGGCGCCGGCGAAGGCCCGCCCCGAAAGGCCCGGCGCTTCGGCGCGGCGGGTGACGACCTGCACGACGCCGCCGATCGCCTCCGAGCCCCAGAGGGCCGAGAAGGGGCCGCGGACGATCTCGATCCGCTCGACGTTCGCGGTGCCGAGCGTCGAGAGGTCGACGCCGCCGAAGTAGGGGCTGTTGAGCTTGACGCCGTCGACGAGGACGAGCGCCGCGTTGGAGTTGGCGCCGCGCAGGAAGAGCGACGTGACGCCGCCCGTGCCGCCGCTCTGGGCCACGTCGACGCCCGGGACGGAGCGGAGGAGCTCCGCGACGGTGGCGGCTCGGGAGCGCTCGATGGCGGCCCGGTCGACGACGGTCGCGGCGACCGCGAGGGAGGAGGCGTCCTCGGGGACCGCCTCGGCCGTGACGACGACGTCGGCGGCGACGGGGGGCGCGGCGGGAACGGGGTCCTCGGCGCGCGCGGGGAGGGAGAGGGCGAGGGGAAGGACGAGGGACAGGACGAGACGGTTCACGAGACCTCCGGTCGTGGCGGCCTGCCGTCCCATCGAGAAGGGGCGGGAGGCGCGGACACGGAGGCGTCTCCCGCGACCTCTCGAGCCCCGGAGACGGCGCGGCGGGTTTCGATGGGCCTCGGGCAGGTCTCCTGGCTCCCGGATCGTCCGCGCAAGGACCCCTTCCCGAGGGCGAAACCCGCGCTCGCGGATCGCTCGCCCCCAGTGGGATTTCGTCCTTCGCGTCCCCGGTCACAGTGGCGGGGGCCGCGCGGGATTCACACCCGCTTCCCTCTCTCGCCCCCCGGAGGACGGGGGACCCGAGTCCGTGCCAAAGATCCGACCGCGGAGGATAGCACCGGGCTTCGCGGCGGCCCGGGACGGCGCGTCAGGCCGCGAGGGCCCCGAGCCTCTGCCCGACCCGGACCGGCCCGTGCGGACGGCTCCAGGCGAACGCGGAGGCCCTCTCGCCGCCGACGAGGAGGACGACCGTCGAGCCGAGCTCGAAGACGCCGAGGTCGTCTCCCGGCGCGCACGGGAGTCCGTCGACGGCGAGGCGCCCGCGGTTCTCGAGCGCCCGCCCGGAGAGCCACCGCGGGTCGATCACGACGCCGCCGACGTGGGTCGCGGCGACGAGGACGGCGGCGACGTCGAGGCCCGCGTCCTCGCCCGTCCCCTCGGCGATCCAGTAGGCCCGCCGGTTCCGCACGTAGAGCCCGGGCGTGAACGTCGTCGAGGCGTCGTTCACGGGCCAGAGCTCCCCCTCGACGCGCCCCGCGGCGAGGACGCGCCCCGCGCAGGGGACATGGATCCGGTGGTAGTCGCGCGGCGAGAGGTAGAGCGTGGCGTAGGCGGCCGCGGCGAAGCGGGAGGCGAGCGGGTCGCCCGCGAGGAGCTCGTCGAGGCGGTACGGGAGCCCCTTGGCCTGGATGAGCGTCCCCTCCTCGACGCGGCCCGAGGCGATGAGCGCCCCGTCGAC
>JBDIBE010000080.1:0-11275 GCA_039812785.1 Thermoanaerobaculia bacterium
CCGTGCGGGCGCGGCTCGCGGGCGAGGCGCCGCCGCCTTCCGCCGCGCGCCCCGTCGACGTTCCCGAGTACTAGGCTCCCCCGGCCGCCTTCTCGCGCTCCTTCCGGCTCAGCGGGTTCTGCGCGGCGCGCGCGAGGACCTCTTCCCAGCCGTAGGGGACGGGTGCGTCCGCCTCGTCGCCGACCTCCTCCCACTCGCCGTCGGAGAGGGGCATCCGGACCTTCGCGGGCGCGAGCTTCTCCCCCGTCCGAGTCACGGAGACGACGAAGTGGCTCGCCTCTCCCGTGGCGACCTCGAACGACGTGGCGGGGAAGTCCCCCGCGAGCTCGGCGTCCTCGAGATCGGGGGCGACGAGGAGGGCGACGCTCCCGTCGGCGAGCTTCGCGAACCAGGTCGTCCTGACGAAGCGGGCGCGGTCGGGGGCGACCTTGACGATCGCCTCGATCTCGAAACGGGCGACGGAGACCGTCCCCGAAGCGAGGTCCTGCTCGACGGCGGCGCAGATCTCCGGCGCCGGGCGGAAGGCCTCCTCGTAGCGCGCGGTCTGGCGCTTCCCCCAGTACCACGCCCCGGCCCCGCCGATCGCGACGGCGAGGGCGAGCCGGAGGACGGCCGGGACGGCTCCCCCGAGGAGGAGGTTCAGCGCGACGAAGAGGCCGAAGATGGCCGGGACGCCGACCATGACCGCCGCGATCCAGAACGGCGTCGCCGGGCGCGTCGGCTTCAGGTACTCCTCGAGGCGGGCCCGCTCCTCGGCCGTCGCCGGGCGCGTCGTCGACGTCTTCATCGTGCCTCGATCATGCCATCCGCCGCGCGTGGCGCGCCCCGGTCCGATCCCGGATACTCCGGCCATGGGACGCGTCCTCGTCGGCACCGCCGGGCACATCGACCACGGCAAGAGCGCGCTCGTGAGGGCGCTGACCGGGACCGACCCCGACCGCCTGCCCGAGGAGAAGGCGCGCGGCATCACGATCGACCTCGGCTTCGCCCACGCGGAGTGGGACGGCACGGTCTTCTCGTTCGTCGACGTCCCCGGCCACGAGAAGTTCGTCCGGACGATGGTCGCGGGCGCCGCCGGCATCGACGTCGCGCTTCTCGTCGTCGCCTCCGACGACTCGGTCATGCCGCAGACGCGCGAGCACCTCGCCATCCTGCAGCTCCTCGACGTGCGGTGCGGCGTCCTCGCGCGGACGAAGGCCGACCTCGTCGACGACGAGACCGGCGCGGTCGTCGAGGCCGAGATGCGCGAGCTCGTCTCCGAGACCTTCCTCGAGACGGCCCCTCTCGTCGCCGTCTCGGCCGTGACGGGCCGGGGGATCGCCGAGCTGAAGGCCGCGCTCGCCGCCGCCGCGCGGGAGGCCGTCCTCCGCGACCCGTCGGCCCGCCCCGCGCGCCTCTTCGTCGACCGGGCCTTCTCGATGAAGGGCTTCGGGCCCGTCGTCACCGGGACGCTCGACTCGGGGCGGATCCGGCCCGAGGACCGCCTCGTCCTCCTTCCGGGGGGCGCGGAGGTCCGCGTGAGGCGCGTGGAGGTCCACGGCGGCGAGCGCGACGGGGCCGAGGCGGGCGAGAGGACGAGCCTGAACCTCGCCGGCGTCGAGACGGCCGACCTCGCGCGCGGCCTCGCCCTCGTCGCGCCCGGGAGCCTCGAGCCCGCGACGCTCCTGACCGCGGAGGTGCTTTCGCTCGAAGGCCTCGACGACCCTCTCGAGGACGGCCTCGCCGTGAGGCTCCACGTCGGGACGGCCGACGTCGCCGCGAAGCTCCACCTCCTCCCCGAAGGAAGAGAGGCCCCGAGGCCGCTGCCTCCCGGGGACCGCGCCGTCGTCCAGCTCTCGTGCCTCGAGCCCGTCGCCGCGCGCCGCGGCGACCGCTTCGTCCTCCGCCGCCCGTCGCCGCAGGAGACGATCGGGGGCGGCCTCGTCCTCGACACGGGGCGCGCTCGCGTCCGGCGGCGCGCGCCGCTTTCCGCCTCCACGGCCGCGGTCCTCGCGGGCCGCGACGAGCGCGCGGTGGCCGCGCTCTTCCTCGCCGAGGCGGGGCCGTCCGGCATCGAGACCGCCGCCCTCGCCCGGCGGCTCGGGATTCACGCCGAGGCCGCCGCCGCGCACGTCGACGCGCTCGTCGCCACGGGAGCGGCCCTGCGCCTGACGCCGGCCCTCGCCGTCGCCGCCTCGGCCTCCGTCGAGATGGCGAGGAGGGCCGAGGCGTTCTTCGCCGAGCGCCGGAAGGCGGGAGTCCCGACGCTTCTCGTCGGACGGCGGGAGCTCCTCGGGAAGATCGCCCGCGAGCTGCCGGAAGCGACGGGCGAGGCGTGGCTCGCGACGCTCGCCGCCGCGAAGAGGCTCGTCGTCACGGGCGACCAGGCCGGGCTGCCCGGCGCCGCCGCCTCGGCCGTCGCCGACGAGGCGGGCGGCTTCGCCGCGCGGATCGAGGAGGCGTGGCGGACGGCGGGCTTCGAGGCGCCGGGAAACCTCGACCTCGCGAAGGCGCTCGGCACGAAGCCGCAGGTCGTGGCGGGCCTCGTGCAGCATCTCCTCAAGAGCGGCGCGCTCGTCCGCCTCTCGCCCGAGATCCTCGTCCACGCGGAGGTCCTCGGCGGCGTCGAGGCGAAGGTGAGGGAGCAGAAGGGGCGGACGATGAGCGTCGGCGACTTCCGCGACCTCCTCGGCCTCTCGCGGAAGTACCTGATCCCTCTCCTCGAGCACCTCGACCGCAGGCGCCTCACGCGGCGCGTCGGCGACGCGCGCGTGGTGGAGTGAACGCCTGAGCGGGGCGCGGCGCCTTCGGGTCGAGGTCCGCGGCGCCGTGCAGGGGGTCGGCTTCCGGCCGTTCGTCTGGCGCCTCGCGACCGACCTGGGCCTCTCGGGCTGGGTCCTCAACGACGTCCGCGGCGTCGAGGTCGAGGTCGAGGGAGAGCCAGCGGCGCTCGAAACGTTCCGCGTGCGTCTCGAGCGCGAGGCGCCTCCGCGCGCCGTCGTCCGCTCGGTCTCGGCCGAGTGGCTCCCTCCCGCGGGGTACGCGTCGTTCGAGATCCGCAGGAGCACGGGGACGGGCGAGAAGGTCGTCTCCGTCCTCCCCGACGTCGCGACGTGCGACGACTGCCTCCGCGAGCTGGGCGACCCCGCCGACCGCCGCTTCCGCTACCCGTTCCTCAACTGCACGAACTGCGGCCCGCGCTTCACCATCGTCCGCGCCCTCCCGTACGACCGCCCGAGCACGACGATGGCCCGCTTCGCGCTCTGCCCCGACTGCCGGCGCGAGTACGGCGACCCGCGCGACCGGAGGTTCCACGCCCAGCCGACGGCCTGCCCCGCCTGCGGACCGCGCCTCGCGCTCTGGAGCCCCGCGGGCGAGACGCTCGCCGCGGACGACGAGGCGCTCCGCGCCGCCGCGCGGGCCCTCCTCGACGGGCAGGTCGTCGCCGTGAAGGGGCTCGGCGGCTTCCACCTCTGCTGCGACGCGCGGAGCGAGGCCGCCGTCGCGCGCCTTCGCACCGGGAAGGTCCGGCGCGAGAAGCCGCTCGCCCTCATGGTGAAGGACGTCGCGGCGGCCCGGGCGCTCTGCGAGGTCTCGGGGGCGGCCGCGCGGTGGCTCCTCTCGCCCGAGGCGCCGATCCTCCTCCTCCCGCGGCGCCCCGGGGCCGCCGTCGCCCCGAACGTCGCCCCCGAGTCGACGCGCCTCGGCGTGATGCTCCCCGCGACGCCGCTCCACCACCTCCTCCTCGCCGAGACGGACGTCCCGCTCGTCGCGACGAGCGGCAACCTCTCCGACGAACCGATCGCGATCGACGAGCGCGAGGCGCTCGGGCGCCTCGGCGGGATGGCCGACCTCTTCCTCGTGAACGACCGCCCCGTCGAGCGGCACGTGGACGACAGCGTCGCCTGGCTCGTCGAGGACGAGCTCCACCTCCTGCGTCGCGCGCGCGGCTTCGCGCCGCTCCCCGTACCGGTCGCCTCGCGGCTGCCGACCGTCCTCGCGGTCGGCGCGCACCTGAAGAACGTCGTCGGCCTCGGCCTCGGGAGCGAGGTCGTCCTCTCGCAGCACGTCGGGGACCTCGAGACGCCCGAGGCGCTCGGCGCCTTCGAGCGCGTGATCGCCGACCTCCTCCGGCTCTGGGAGGCGTCCCCCGTCGCGGTCGCGCACGACCTCCACCCCGACTACCTCTCGACGCGCTGGGCGCGGCGCGCCGCGGCGGGCGACGAGAACGAGGGGCCGCTCCCCCCGGCTGTCCTCGGGGCCGCGCGGGAGGGACGTCTCCGCCTCGTCCCCGTCCAGCACCATCACGCCCATCTCGCCTCGTGCCTCGCCGAGAACGGGGCTGAGGGTCCGGCGCTCGGCGTGACGTGGGACGGGACCGGCCTCGGGACGGACGGCACGGTGTGGGGCGGGGAGTTCCTCCTCGGCGACGCCGCCGGCTTCTCGCGCGCCGCCACGCTCCGACCGTTCCGGCTCCCCGGCGGCGACGCCGCGGTGAGGGAGCCGCGGCGCCCGGCCCTCGCGATGCTCCTCGAGCTCCTCGGCGAGGAGGCGCTCGACCGGGGCGACCTCGTCCCCGTGGCGTCGTTCACCGAGACGGAACGCGCCCTCCTCGCGCGGATGGTCGCGACCGGGGCGCGCAGCCCCGTGACGACGAGCGCCGGCCGCCTCTTCGACGCCGTCGCCGCCCTCGTCGGCCTCCACCCGCGCGCCGGCTTCGAGGGGCAGGCCGCGATGGCGCTCGAGGCGCTCGCCGACCTCGACGAGCGCGGCGCCTATCCCTTCCCGCTCGTCCCGCCCGCCGCCGACGGCGCGCCCGCGACGCTCGACTGGGGCCCGCTCCTCCTCGCCCTCCTCGACGACGGCGGCAAGGGCGTGCCGACCGCGCTCCGCTCCGCCCGATTCCACAACGCCCTCGTCGAGGGGATCGCCGCCGTCGCGCGGGAAGCCGGCTCGCCCCGCGTCGCGCTCTCGGGAGGCTGCTTCCAGAACCGCCTCCTCCTCGAGCGGACGCGCGCGCGTCTCGCCGCGGATGGTTTCGAGGTCCTCGCGCACCGCCTCGTCCCCCCGAACGACGGCGGCCTCGCCCTCGGCCAGGTCCTCGTCGCCGCCGCGACCCTGGATCGGACGTAATACACGATTGCACGCCTGACCCCGGAGCCGCGGGGTCAGGTCTTGATTTTCTATTCTACGAGGGCGCGCCGTCCGGGGCGGACTCGTCCTCGAACGTCACGTTGACGACGTCCAGGTCGTCGCCCCCCTCGATCCCGAGCGGGCCGCCGCAGCGGGGGCAGAGGCGGAGCCAGCTGCCGGGGACGCGCTCGGGGACGTCGCCGCAGGCGGCGCAGGTCTGCTTCGCCGGCCGGAAGTCGACGTCGAGGCGCGCGCCCGCGTCGGGCGTGTCGCGCGTGACCGCCTCCCAGGCGAAGGAGAGGAGGTCGGGCTCGACGGCCGCGAGCTCGCCGACGGCGACCTTCACCGCCTCGATCCGGTGCGGTCCGTAGCCGTCGACGGTCTTGCGCGCCGCCCGGTAGATCTCGGCGACGAGGGAGAGCTCGTGCATCAGCGTGCCGGGACGCGCCCCTCCTCCTCGAGCTTCCCGAGGAGACGGAGGAGGCCGTCGAGGATCGTGAGCGGGTGGGGCGGGCATCCGGGGACGAAGAGGTCGACCGGGACGACGGCGCCCGCGCCGCCGAGCTGCTCGGGCCTGTCGAAGTACGGCCCGCCCGAGATCGCACAGGCGCCGACGGCGATGACGATCTTCGGCGGCGGGACGGCGTCCCACGTCTTTCGGAGGGCGAGCTCCATGTTCTTCGTGACGGGCCCCGTGATCAGGAGGCCGTCCGCGTGCCGCGGCGAGGCGACGACCTGGATGCCGAAGCGGCCGAGGTCCCAGCCGATCGTCCCGAGGACGTTCACGTCGGCCTCGCAGGCGTTGCACCCTCCCGCGCTCACCTGGCGGAGCTTGAGCGAGCGTCCGAAGAGGGAGAGGAGCTTTCGGTCGAGCTCCTTCGCGAGCGGGAGGGCCGCGCCCGAGAAGAGGAGGTCGTCGCGCGAGCGGACGGACAGGCGGTGGTCGCCCGTGAAGGAGATCGCCTTTTCGGGACACGCCGACTCGCACTCGGGGCAGAAGAGGCAGCGGCCGAGGTCGATCGCCGGCTTCCCCTCGCGGAGGGAGATCGCCTCCGTCGGGCAGGCGTCCGCGCAGGCGCGGCAGTCGTCCGGGCAGCGCGAGGCGTCGATCGCGGGGAGGCCGCGGAACCGCGCGGGGAGGGCGGGGGCTTCTCCGTCGGGGTACGGCATCGTCCGATGCCCCTGGGAGATCCGCGCGAGGAGGGCCCTGATCATCTCCGCCTCCTCACAGGTCGTGCCCGCAGTAGGAGAGGTTGAAGCTCTTGTTGCAGAGGGGGAAGTCGGAGATCTCCTCGTTGCGGAGCGCCATCGCGAGGCCCGTCCAGTTGTGGAAGGAGGGGTCGACGACCTTGTAGCGCGCGAGGCGGCCGTCGGCGTCCGTCACGGCGACATGCGCGACCTCGCCGCGCCATCCCTCGACGAGGGAGACGGCGACGTGCTCCGGCCGGAGCGGCTTCGGGGCGTTCCGCACGCCGCCGCCCGGGAGGGCGTGGAGCTGCGACCGCACGAAGTCGGCCGAGCGCTGCGCCTCGAGCCAGCGGACGAAGGCGCGGGAGTTCACGTCGCCGTCGTGGGCCGTCATCACCGGGACGTGCGCGAAGCGCCAGATGCCGGCCGGGTGGTCGCGGCGGACGTCCTGGTCGACGCCGCAGGCCCGCGCCGCGGGGCCGACGAGGCCGAGGGACTCGGCGACGGCCGGGTCGACCCTTCCCGTCCCCTCGAAGCGGGCGACGACGGTCGAGGTCGAGAAGAGGAGCTCGATGGCGCCGCGGAGGTCCTTCATCGTGTCGTCGAGTCGCCGGAGGAGCTCCTCGACGAGCGGCGCGTCGAGGTCGACGAGCGTCCCTCCGGGGCGGACGAGGCCGCGCCCGAAACGGTTGCCGCAGAGGAGCGCGGTCATGTTGAGGAAGTCGCCGCGGAGGCGGCCGCAGAAGGAGGCCGTCGGGAGGAAGCCGACGTCCCCCGCGAGGGCGCCGAGGTCGCCCGCGTGGTTCGCGAGCCGCTCGAGCTCGAGGGCGATGCCGCGGATCGCCTGCGCCCGCGGCGGCGCCGTCGTCGCCGAGAGCGCCTCGAGGGCCTGCGCCCACGCGGTCGCGTGACCGACCGTCGTGTCGCCCGCGAGCGTCTCGATCCGCGCGGCCGTGTGGCGGTGAGGTCCGCCCCGGAGCGACTCCTCGACGCCGCGGTGCTGGTAGCCGAGGGCGATCTCGAGGTGGAAGACGCGCTCGCCATGGCACTGGAATCGGAAGTGACCCGGCTCGATGACGCCCGCGTGGACCGGGCCGACCGCGACCTCGTGGACCTCTTGCCCCTCGACCCGGAAGAAGTCGCCGACGGCCGGGTCGATCGGCGCCCCCTCCGTCCGGCCCCACGCGTCGTGCCCGGGGCGCCACGAGGGGCGGTACCTCACCGGCTTCAGCCACGGGTGCCCCTGCGGCTTCAGGCCCATCTGCTCGGCCATCTCGCGCTCGAAGAGGTGCGCCTGCGGCGCCGCCGGGGTGAGTGAAGGGAAGCGATCGTCCGGGAGGAGGGCGCGCGCGACGCCGAGCGTCCCCGGCCCGTCGTCGGCGACGACGGCCCAGAGCTCGGCCGCCGCCCCTTCGGCCTCGGCGGCGAAGAAGGCGACGAGGCGGCGCCCCTCGCCGAGCTCGCCGAGGAGGGCGCCGCGGAAGAGGTCGAAGGGGACGGAAGGAACGCGCGAGAGCGGGAGCGCGGCGCCGTTGCGCGCGCGGGTGAAGACGGTGGCGGTCACGGCAGCGCCTCCAGCCCCTCGGAAGCCCGCTCGAGGAGCCGCACGAGCGGCTCGGGGATCCAGAGGCCGAGGAGGAGGACGAGCCCCGCCGCGACGAGGATCGGAAGCGTCCGCGCGAGGTCGTCCCTGTAGGGAGTCCCGGCCGATGCGGTCCCCGGCCGGCCCTGCACGGCGGAGAGGACGGTCGAGCCCATGCCGATGAAGACGATGCCGAGGAGGACGAGAAGGAGCGCCCCGGCGACGGCGTGCCCGCCGCCGATCGCGGCGTTGACGATCGTGAACTCGGAGACGAACGGCCCGAACGGCGGCGAGCCGGTGATCGCGAAGAAGCCGACGAGGAAGAGGCTCCCCGAGACCGGGAGGCGCGAGATCGCGCCCGAGACCTCGTCGAGGCTCTTGCTCCCGTAGGCGCGGTGGATGTTCCCGACGGAGAGGAAGAGGATCCCCTTCGTCAGGCCGTTGTTGATCGCGTGGAGCAGCGAGCCGAAGACGCCGATCCCGCCGAGGCCGATCCCGAGGACGAGGATCCCGACGTGCTCGACGCTCGAGTAGGCGAGCATCCTCTTCAGGTCGCGCTGCCTCACGACGAAGACGGCCGCGAGCGCGATCGAGCCGAGGCCGAGGAACACGAGGAGCTCGCGCGCGAAGGCCCCCTCGCCCGCCGCGTTCACGACCCGGTAGACGCGGAGGAGGGCGAGGAAGGCGGCGTTCGTCATCCCGCCCGCCAGGAGCGCCCCGACGATGCCGGAGGCCTCGCCGTAGGCGTCGGGCTTCCAGGTGTGGAGGGGCGCGAGGCCCATCTTCGTCCCGTAGCCGACGAGGAGGAGGACGAACGAGGCCCGGAGCCAGGGCCTCGAGAACGTCCCGGCCCCCGCGAGGAGGTCCTCGAAGAGGAGCGACGGCTCGGCGCCGCCGACGTAGGCCGAGTAGGCGAGGAAGAGCGAGCCGAGGAGCGCGATCGCGATGCCGACCGACCCGATCATCAGGTACTTCCAGGTCGCCTCGAGCGAGCGCGCCGTCCGGTTGAAGTAGAGGAGCGGCGCCGTCGCGAGCGTCGTCGCCTCCATCGCGACCCAGAGGAGGCCGAGGTGCTGCGCGAGCGCGAGGAGCGAGGTCATCGCGAGGAAGACGAGGAGCCCCGCGCAGAAGACCCGGTTGTCGCGGTCCTTCCGGAGGGCGAGGTACCCCGGCGCGTAGAAGGCGGCGACGAGGAAGAGGACGCTGATCGTCCCGAGGACGACCGTCGCGAGCGGGTCGAGGCGGAGCCAGTACCCGCGCCCGGAGCGGACGTTCCCGAGGACGAGCCCGGCGAGGAGGAGCGTGTGGAGGAGCCCCGCCGCCGGGACGACGAAGGGGCGCCTCTCGCCGTCGCGGACGAGGGCCGCGACGGCGGCGCCGAGGAGCGGGAGGAGGACGAGGCCGATCTCCATGCGCGCCCCCCGCCTAGTCCTTCAGCTCCGCGAGGAGGTCCGTGTCGAGCGACGAGAACTCCTGCCGTATGTGGTTGATGACGATCCCCATGATGAAGATGCCGACGAAGAGGTCGAGGAGCACCCCCGCCTCGACGAGGAACGGCATCGCCTCGATGAGGAGCTGGCCGAAGACGAAGATCCCGTTCTCGAGGATCAGGTAGCCGACGACCTGGGAGATCGCCTTCCGCCGCGTCGTCAGGACGACGAAACCGGAGAGGAGCGTCGCGAGCGAGGCGGGGACGATGAGCGTCCCGGCGTGCTCGGGCGCGAGCGGGAGGTTCCCCGAGAAGAGGATCGCGAGGCCCGTCCCGACGGCGCAGAGGAAGAGCGACGGGACGAAACCGACGTACGGCTCCACCTCCTTGCGGATGTGGACGTCGCGCATCGCCTTCTCGAGGAGTCCGGGGATGAGGAGCCCCTTGAGCGCCATCGTCGCGGCGGCGATCGCCGCGACGCGCCAGCCGAAGCCGCGGTGGACGAGGAGCGGGAGGAGCGCGAGGAGCGCCCCCTGGACCGCCGCGGCGCGGATCGTCATCCGGAGCGAGGGGGTCCCGAGGACGAGGAAGTTCAGGAGGATGACGAGGACGAGGAGGATGTCGACAGGCTGCGTCATCTCGTCACCTCGAAAGGAGCAGCATGCCGAAGGCCGAGAGGAGGCACGCCCCGACGAGGAGCTGCGGCACCTTCAGGAGCCTCAGGCGGGCCATGACGGACTCGACGACGCCGATGCCGACCGCCACGAGGAGGATCCCCGCGACGAAGGCGACCCAGTCGAGGCGCGGGTCGATCGTGCTGAACGGGAAGACGACGCGGAGGAAGAGCGCCGAGAGGACGAAGAGCTTGACGGAGGCGCCGTAGAGGACGAGGCCGAACGAGGGGCCGCCGTGGTCGAGGACCATCACCTCGTGGATCATCGTCAGCTCGAGGTGGGTGTTCGGGTCGTCGAAGGGGATCCGGCAGTTCTCCGCGAGGAGGACGACGGCCCAGCTCGCGGCGACGAGGACGAGCGGCGCCCCCGCCGTCACCCACCCCTCCGCCCCGAGCATCCCGGAGAGGGAGAGCGAGCCGGAGATCCGCGCGAGGGCGACGAAGCCGAAGAAGAGCGCAGGCTCGGCGAGGGCGGAGAAGGCGACCTCGCGGGCGGCTCCCATTCCCTCGAAGGCCGAGCCGGTGTCGAGGGCCGCCGACGCGGTGAAGAAGCGGCCGAGCGCGAAGAGGTAGGCGAAGAGGACCATGTCGCCGGCGAAGGAGACCGGCGCCGAGTGCCCGCCGAAGGGGAGGAGGAACGAGGCGACGAGCGGCGCGGCGACCCCCGCGACCGGGCCGGCGAGGAAGACCCACGTGGAGCCCTGCGGCAGGACGGTCCCCTTCCGGAGGAGCTTTCCGAGGTCCCAGTAGCCCTGGAGGAGCGGCGGGCCGTTCCGACCGGCGAATGCGGCCTTCGTCTTCGCGATCACGCCCGGCAGGAGGGGCGGGAGCGCGAGGACGAGGAGGACGTGGACGAGCGTGTCGATCATCGGGTCTCCCGGGGTCACACCTTCAGAAGCAGGACGACGAGCGTCGCGACGACGTAGAGGAGGTAGAGCTGGATCCGCCCGGCCTGGAGGACCCGGCCCTGCCGGGCGAGCCACGCGAAGGCGCGGGTCGCGGGGACGACGGCGCGGTCGAGGACGGTGTCGAGGACGTGGCTCTCGAAGCGCGCCGAGACGGGGAAGAGCTTCGCGACCGGCGCCCCCTTCGCCCGCGGCCGGAGCGCCCAGGAGAAGAAGCCGACCGGGCCGCGCGCGAAGGAGGAGGCGGTGTACTGCATCCGCGCGGTCGGCCGCGCGTAGCCGCAGTCCCAGGTCGGGCCCGACCCGGGGGCCGCGGCCGCGAGGCGCGCCCTGAGGACGAGCGCGACGGCCGCGAGGAGCGCGACGATCGCCGCCGCGGCGAGGCC
>JBDIBE010000081.1:0-11178 GCA_039812785.1 Thermoanaerobaculia bacterium
GTCAGCGCGAGCGCGGGGTTGCGGCGCGCGCGCCGGGCGAGCCGCGCGAGGGGCCCGGCGCGCCGGGCGGCGATCGGCTCGCCGTCGAGGAACCGGCGAAGGTCGTCGGCGAGCGCCCGCGCGGAGTCGTACCGCCGGCCGGGGTCCTTCTCGAGGCACTTCAGGACGATCGTGTCGAGGTCCCGCGGAAAGCCCGGGACGTGCGTCCCGATCCGCGCGGGCTCCTCGGTGAGCACCCGGCTCATCACCTCGAACGGCGTGCCCCCCTCGAAGGGGAGCCGCCCGGCGAGGACCTCGTAGAGGGTGACCCCGAGCGAGTAGACGTCGGACCGCCGGTCGACCGCGGCGTGGCGGCCGACGGCCTGTTCGGGCGGCATGTACCAGGGCGTGCCGAGGGCGAGGCCAGTCACCGTCATGCCGTCGGCCGCGGTGTCGCGGACGAGGCCGAAGTCCATCACGAAGGGGCGGTTCGCGCCGTCCTCCGTCGTCTCGACGAGGATGTTCCCGGGCTTGACGTCGCGGTGGACGAGGCCGAGCCGGTGCGCGGAGTGGAGGCCCTCGGCGACGTGCGCGAGGACGCCGACCTTCTGCTCGAGCGTCATCCCGCGCGCCGCCTCGAGGAGGGTCTTCCCCCTGAGGAGCGGCATCGCGATGTAGAGGCGCCCTTCGACCTCGCCGACCTCCCAGACCGGGCAGACCGCCTCGTGCTCGACGCGCGCCTGCGCGCGGGCCTCGACGAGGAAGCGGCGCGCGAGCTCGGGGTCTTCCTCCTTCAGGACCTTCAGCGCGACGTCGCGGCCGAGGCGGGGGTCGCGCGCCGCGAAGACGCGCCCCATCCCTCCTTCGCCGAGGAAGCCGAGGACCTCGTAACGGTCCCAGGACGCGACGGGGAACGCCGGGGCGCTCCCTCCGCGCCCCCCCACGCCGGCCGTCGCCGGCGTCGCGGGGCCCGGCGCGGGGACGACGGCGCGGACGAGGGTCTCCGCCTCGTGGCCTCCCGCGCCCGCGGCCGTCGTCGGGGTGTCGCGGTCCATGGCCGCGCGAGGGTCAGTCGCCGAAGCTGATGGCGAGGTCGCGGGCCGTGAGGACGGAGTCGCTGTCGAGCGGGACGGACTTCATCCGGTTCGTCGCCTCCTCGAGCGGGACGTAGTTCACCGTCGGCGGGGCGAGGGCGACCATGACGCCGCTCCGGCCCTCCTCGAGGGCCCGGATCGCCGCCGCCCCGAAGCGGAGGGCGAGGAGCCGGTCGAACGAGGTGGGCGAGCCGCCGCGGAGGAGGTGCCCGAGGACGACGGTCCGCACCTCGCGCCCCGTCAGCTCCTCGAGCCCCTTCATCACCCTCTCGCCCGCGCCGGCGAGCCGTTCCATCGCCCCCGCCTCCCGCGGGCCGAGCGTGGAGGTCGCGCCGCCCTTCGGCTTCGCCCCTTCCGCCACGACGACGATGGCGTGGCGGGCGCCCGCCTCCTCGGCCCGCCGCAGGTGCGAGGCGACCTTCTCGAGGTCGTAGGGGATCTCGGGGATGAGGATGGCGTCGGCGTTCCCCGCGATGCCGCAGTTGAGCGCGATCCACCCCGCGTAGCGCCCCATCACCTCGACGACCATGATCCGGCGGTGCGCCTCGGCGGTGGAGTGGAGGCGGTCGAGCGACTCCGTCGCGAAGGAGACGGCCGTGTCGAAGCCGAACGTGATGACCGTCTTGTCGAGGTCGTTGTCGATCGTCTTCGGGACGCCGACGACGCGGAGCCCCTTCTTCGCGAGGACGTTCGCGATCGCGAGGGAGCCGTCGCCGCCGATCGCGACGAGGGCGTCGATGTCGTGGAGGGAGAAGGCGCGGACGAGCTCGTCCGTCCGGTCGACCTCGACCGTCGTCCCGTCGGGCTGCCGCACCGGGTAGCGGAGCGGGTTGCCGCGGTTCGTCGTCCCGAGGATCGTCCCGCCGAGCGACGTGATCCCCTCGACGCGCTCGCGCGTGAGCGGGACGAGGCCTCCCTGCGGGTACTGCTCCGGGAACATCAGGCCGTTGTAGCCGTCGCGGATCCCGAAGCAGCGCCACCCTCGGTTGAGGGCGGCGTTGACGGCGCCGCAGATGACGGCGTTCAGCCCCGGCGCGTCGCCGCCGCCGGTGTTGATCGCGATGTTCCTCACCTTCGTCATCGTCGCCTCCTCCGCGCTCAGGTCAGGTCGAGGGCCCGGCCGAGGTGCTCGATCAGGACGTCGGCCCCCTCGAGGCCGACGGAGAGGCGGATCAGGCCCGGGGTGATGCCGCGCGCGAGGCGGTCCGCCTCCGGGACGACGGCGTGCGTCATCGACGCCGGGTGCTGGATGTAGGAGATGCACGAGCCGAGGGAGACGGCGAGCTCCATCGGCGTGTCCTTGCGGCCGAAGTAGTTCATCACCGTCTCGCCGGCGGGGGCGCCCCCCTTCGCCTCGAACGTCAGGAGGGCGCCCCCGCTCCTCATCTGCCGCTTCACGAGGCCGGCCTGGGGGAAGTCGGGGAGGCCGGGGTAGGTGACCTTCGCGACCTTCGGATGGGTCTTCAGGAACCGGGCGACCTCGAGCGCCGTCGCGCACTCCTGCGCCTCGCGGGGGGCGAGGCTCTGGATCGTCATCCCGTTCAGCCAGGAGTCGAACGGCGAGGGCGTCGCGCCGACGTCCTTGTACCAGGGGAAGAAGTCCGTCTTCATGAAGCGGAACGGCCCGAGGAGCGCCCCGCCGACGGAGCTCGAGTGGCCGTTCACGAACTTCGTGAGCGAGTGCATGACGAGGTCGGCGCCGAGGCGGAACGGCTGCTGCAGGTAGGGCGAGCAGAACGTGTTGTCGACGACGAGGAGGACCCCGCGCGGCTCGGTGAGCCGGGAGATCGCCTCGATGTCGGCGAGCCGCAGCGTCGGGTTCTCGGGCGACTCGATGAAGACCATCGCGACGTTGGGGTGCTCCTCGAGCGCCCGCGCGACGGCCGCGGTGTCGCCCATGTCGCAGAAGACGGCCTCGACGCCGAACTTCGATAGGCCCCTGAAGAGGCTGTCGGTGCAGCCGTAGACGTTCCCGGCGAGGATCGCGTCGCCCGCGCGGCAGACGGAGAGGGCGAGCGTCGAGATCGCGCCCATGCCCGAGCCGAAGATGAGGGCGCCGATCGTCGGCTCGCGCTCGTCGACGGCGAGGGCCTTCTCGATGACGTGGTGAGCCTCGAGGCGGAAGAGGACCCGCTCGAGGTACTCCGTCGTCGGGTTGCCGAGGCGGGTGTAGATCCGGGCGTAGGGGCGCTCGCCCCCCTTGGACATGCCGAGGAAGCGGTCCGCGCCGTCGCGGACGTCCTTGAAGGGGAAGGTGGAGCGCTGGTAGATGGCCGGGAGCCCCGTCCCGGCGGCGATGGACCGGAAGACCCCCTCGTCGAGCTGGGGGTTCTCGTCGCGGACCCACCGGCTCTTCCGGTCGATCCACCAGTCCCACCACTCCCATCGGGCCGCTCCGAGGACGGGCTTCGGGGATGCGCATTCGGCGGTCAGCATGGGGCGATCTTATGACGCGGGGGCGGGCGCCGTCGCCGCGCGGAGAGCCCATCGCAGCTTCGCGGGCCGCGACCTCGGGTTCGCGCGCTGCTCCTCGGGCGAGGGGCGCACCGGCTCGCGCGACCAGTCCGAGTAGAGCCCGCCGCGGGCGCCTGCCTGGAAGGCCTTCTTCACGAGGCGGTCCTCGCCCGAGTGAAACGTCAGGATGGCGGCCCGCCCGCCCGGGGCGAGGCACGACGGGAGCGCGGCGAGGAGCGCCCGCAGGGCGCCGAGCTCGTCGTTCACCTCGATCCGGAGCGCCTGGAACGTCCGGCGAACGGGCGTGTCGCCCTCCTCCTCGCGGACGCGCTCCGGCAGGGCCGCGAGGCCTTCGCGGACCGCGGCCGCGAGGGCGAGCGTCGACGCGACGGGGGCCCGTTCGCGCGCCGCGACGAGCGCGCGGGCGATCTCTTCCGCGTGCGGCTCGTCGGAGCTCTCGCGGAGGAGCGCCGCCAGCCTCTCGACGGGGAGACGCGCGAGGAGCGCCGCCGCCGTGAGCCCGCGCGAGGGGTTCATCCGCATGTCGAGAGGGCCGTCCTCGCGGAAGGTGAAGCCGCGGGCCGGGTCGTCGAGCTGCATCGAGGAGACCCCGAGGTCGGCGAGGAGGAGGTCGGCGACCGGAAGCCCGAGCTCGCCGAGGACCTTCGGGAGGCCGGCGAAGCTCGAGCGCCGGACGGTCAGGACGTCGTCGCCGAAGCCGAGCGCGCGGAGGCGCGCCTCGGCCCGCGGCAGCTCGAGCGGGTCGGCGTCGAGCCCGACGAGGCGGCCGCCCGGCAGGAGACGCGGCAGGAGGGCGGCGGCATGGCCGCCGTGGCCGAGGGTCGCGTCGACGGCGACGAGGCCGGGCGCCGGCCGGAGGGCGGCGAGGACCTCGTCGACGAGGATCGGCCGGTGGCTGCCGGCGGGCGTCTTCCCCGAGGCGACGACCTTCGCGACCGTCTCCGGGAATCGCCCTGGATCGCGCTCCTTGTACTTCTCCTCGAAGCGGCGCGGGTTGCGGCCGGGGTAGCGGGGGCGGCGCCGCCGGGGAGCGTCGTCCACGCTCCCCCTACCGCGAGAGGTCGATCGGCGTCCCGACGGCGTCGGGGAGCGTGACGCCGAGGAGCCGGCCGACGGTCGGCGCGAGGTCGTACGGGGCGCGCTCGGCGCTCGACACGCCTCCCTTCACGCCGGCGCCCCAGAACAGGAGGGGGACACTCGTGTCGTACTCGTACTGCGAGCCGTGCGTCGACCCGCGCGGGTCGGGGTAGACGATGACGCCGCGGCGGGGGATCAGAAGCGCGTCGCCGGAGCGCGCGGCGTCGAAGTCGTTCAGCGCGAAGCGGACGTCGGGGTCGTTCCGGTCCCAGCTCTCCCTCTTCGAGGCGAGGAGGACGGTCCGGAAGTCCTCCCAGTGGAGGCGGGCGATCGCCCCCGGCAGGACACGGTCGACGTCGGCGGCGGTGACCGAGCGCCCGGCGGCGCCGCACGGGCCGGCGACGGTCTTCATCGTGGAGAAGGCCGGGTGGTTGTACTTCAGGTCGAAGCCCTCGTTCCCGAAGATCGGCTTCGCCTCGAGCGGGAGGCAGAGCTCCTCGCAGAGGTAGCGATTCAGGCGCTCCACGAAGCTCGTGACGACGCCGTCGCCGCTCAGGACGCGCCCTCCCGTGAACGACTTGTCCTGCTTCGCCCGGAACTCGGGGATCGGCTGGAAGCCGTGGTCGGCGGAGAGCGCGAGGACGACTTCGCCCGGGGAGAACGTCCGGTCGAGCGCCTCCAGGAGACGGCCGAGCTGGACGTCGAGCCTCCGGAGCGTGTCGAGGTTCTCCTCGGACTCCGGTCCGTAGGCGTGGGAGACGGTGTCCTGCCCGGAGAGGGAGAGGCAGAAGAGGTCGGGCGAATCCTGCGCGCCGAGCGCGAGCTCCTTCGACCCGAGGACGTCGAGCGCGAGGTCCATCGCGATCTCGTCGACGAACGGGCTGTAGTAGATGCCGTAGTAGTAGCCGGCCGAGGCCTGCGAGAGGTCCTTGTCCCAGCCGAGGCCGTTCACGGGGAGCTGGAACGACCTGAGGTCGAACGAGGCGACCGGCCGCGTCGGCGGCTCGGGCGTTCCCGCGGGGAAGGAGGGGTCGGCCATCTTCCGCCACGTGAGGCCGATCCGGCGCGGGAGGTGCCCCGCCGCGCGGGTCCTGTTGAACTTCGTGACGACCTTCGACACGACGGCTCCGCCGGGAGAGGCGGCGTCGTAGGCCGCCGAGGTGACGAAGCGCCCCGTCTGGTAGTCCCACCAGTAGACGGCGTGCTCGCGGCGCTTGCCCGCGAGGAAGATGGCGCCGCGGTCCTTTCCCGAGATCGCGACGACGCGCGCCGAGGGGTAGCGCTCGAGGAGGCGGTCGCCGAGGGTCGGGACCCTGAGGTTCGCGGGCCCGGGCTGGACCGCCCTCGCCTTCGTGACCGGGTCCGCGATCTCCTCGTCGGTGCAGTAGACCGTCCTCACGTTGCCGTCGGGCCGCGTCTCGAACCACTTGTTCGCCACGATGCCCGTGACGCGCGGGGGCGCGCCGGTGCCGAGCGAGGCGTGCCCCGGTCCCGTCTCCGTGTTCAGGTGCGCGTAGTGCACGTTCGTCTCGACGCGGGCCTCGTCGAGGAGCCGCTTCAGGCCGGCGACGAAGTAGGGCCGGTAGTCGAGCAGCCGCTTCATCTGGAGGCCGTCGACCGAGACGACGACCGCGAGCTTCGGGGCTCGGGCGGGAGGCGCGGACGCCTCCCGGCGCGCGGCCTGGGCGAGGGCGAGGAACGAGGCGGCGAGGGAGAGGCCGAGGGCGAGCGTCGATGCGCGGAGCTTCTTCATGTCGTCGTGGTCCCGCCGGGCCGGGCGGAACCGGAGAATTCTAAGGCTCCCGCGGTCCCTTAAGAGGCGCGCGGCGAGCCAGGAGGAGGAGGCCGCTCGCCGAGAGGACGAGGGCGGCGAGCGCGGCCGCGAGGACGAGCGCGGCGTTCACCGTCCTCCACGGGGTCCACTGCAGGTAGTGGACGCGGTAGAGGAGCTCGATCCGGTCCCGCAGGGCGCTCTCCTGGCTCACTTCGCCCGTCACGCGGTCGACGAGGATGCGGTGTCCGCCCTTCGTCCTGAAGCGGAACGCCGGGTCGTCCGAGCCCGTGAGCGCCGAGCGATGCGTCGCGGCCTCCGAACCCGGGAGGAGATTCCCGTACCGGGCCGCGTGCCGGGAGGCGCCGACCGCCGCGACGGCCGTCGCCCGGGCGGTCTCCTCCGGGGACGGGGGTATCGGCTCGCCGCTCGTCCCGTCGACGGCCGCCGGGAGCCCCCCTCGCCGGCCGAAGTAGGCGACGAGGCCCGAGGGGTGCGGCGCGAGGGCGACGGAGCCCGGGTCGAGGAGCCCGCGCGCCTTCAGCATGGCGGGGGAGAAGACGACGCGCTCCCACGGGAGCGGGCCGGGAGGGGGCGCGGAAAGCTCCTCGTACGCGGCGTCCCAGCCGGGCTTGACGTGGAAGAGGAGCCCCGTCGCGATCCAGAGGAGGAGCGGCGCGGCGAGGAGGGAGCCCGCGGCCCGGTGGGCGCCGTGGAGCCGGAATGAGTCGGACATGTTGCTAAGATCACAGAAAACAGGGGTGAACTGAAGGAGCATCCGCGCCATGAGAAGGAACGTGTTCTCTATTCGCCTTTTCGCCGTCGCCCTCCTTGCGGCGTTCGTCGCGCTCCCCGCGGCCGCCAAGGAGAAGAAGTTCCTCGACGACGACGCCGCCAAGGAGAAGGACGAGCCGACGTCCTGGCTGAAGGACTACGACAAGCTCGTGGAGGGGAAGGAGGCCGACTGGGTCTACTTCGACGGCTACTCCGCCGGGAGCTACAAGAGCGTCGTCGTGAAGGACTTCAGCTACACCGAGAAGGATCGGGAAGCGAAGAACGCGGCGGACTACGGCAAGGAGTACGTCGAGCAGTGGGTCTCGAAGTCGAAGAAGCTCGGCTGGGAGATCGTCGACAAGGGGAAGGCCGACCTGACGATCGAGGGACACGTCGTCCACGCCTGGGAGCCGAGCGGGGCCGCCCGTTTCTGGGGCGGCTGGTACGCGAACCCCGGGGCGACGCAGGAGCTGATCGGCAAGGACGCCTCCGGGAAGATCGTCTTCCAGATCCGCCACAAGTCGCGCGGCTCCACGGTCCGCGACGCGATCGAGAACGGCCTCGAGGACGTCGTCAAGTCGCTCGAGAAGGGGAAGTGAACCGGGCGCGCCGGACGGCGCGCGAGTGACGGTCGAAGGCGGCGGGCTCCCCGTCGCCTTCGACATTTTCTGGGCACCGGAATCGTACGGCGGCCGCGGCGGGGGCGAGCGCCCTCCCGAGAGCCTCAGATCAGCTGGTTCTGGTAGGCGTAGACGACCGCTTCCAGCTTCGAGTGGACGTTCAGCTTGCGGAGGATGTTCTGGATGTGGTTCCGCACGGTGACGTCGCTGATGAAGAGCTGCTCGCCCATCTCGTCGGTCTTCTTCCCCTCCGAGAGGAGGCGGAGCACCTCGCGCTCTCGCTTGGTCAGCGGGGATGTAGCCGGGCGCGGAGGGACGAGGGGAGTGAGGCTCGGGTGCTGGACCGGGCCGGAGAAGCGGGCGAAGAAGTTCCCGGGGTCCGGATGGGCCCCGTTCGTCTCGGCGAGGATGTGGACGAGCGTCGTCAGCTCCGGACGCTGCCCCGGGATCGAGAGGATCGAGCAGCGGAGCCGCTTCGGCCCCTCCTCGCGCGACTCGAGGACGATCTCGAACGGCTGGATCGTCTCGCCGCGGTCGCGCATCCGGAGGATCGGGCACTCGCCGAAGCAGTAGCGGTTGCCGTAGACGTCGCGGCCCGCCATCGCCTGGTGGCAGCTCTTCCCGAGGACGTCGGCCGCCGGGTAGCCGAGCAGCCGCTCGGCCCCGGTGTTCCAGAGGACGATCCGGTCGGAGGAGTCGATCGCGAAGACGGCCTTGCCGCTCTTGGAGAGGAGCTCGAGGAGGTCTTCGTGGGAATCGGGAGCGTCCATCCGGGCGGGGATTCTAAACCCGGAAATGATGCGAACGCACCAGCCTCACTCCGTCTTTTTCATCATGCGGTCCATCAGTCCCGCGAGGCGGACGTCGAGCTCGGTCACGCCCCCGGCGTCGTGGGTGCTCAGGCTCACGGAGACGCGGTTCCAGACGTTCGACCAGTCGGGATGGTGGTCCATCTTCTCGGCGGCGAGCGCGACGCGGGTCATGAAGGCGAAGGCCTCGGCGAAGTCGGCGAAGACGAAGTCGCGGCGGAGGGCGCCGGCCTCGAGGCGCCAGCCGGGCAGCTCCGCGAGCCGGGAGGCGACCGTTTCGGCGGGAAGGAGGGAAGGACGGCTCATGGCACCTCCGGGGGCCGGGCGCGCCCGACCGTAAACTCCAAAGTCTATGCGGATCGCAGTCGCCATGTCGGGGGGGGTCGACTCCTCGGTCGCCGCGCTCCTCCTCGCGCGGCAGGGGGCGGAGGTCGTCGGCGTCTCGATGCACCTCTGGGACCACGATCGCGACGGGGCGGGAGCCGGAGCCGGGCGGTGCTGCACCCTCGACGACCTCCGGACGGCGCGGCGTGCCGCCGAGACGATCGGGATCCCGCACTACACCCTCGACCTCAGGGAGCGCTTCCTCGAGGCGGTGGTCCGCCCGTTCGTCGCCGGCTACCTCGCGGGCGAGACTCCCGTCCCTTGCCTCGCCTGCAACACGGACGTGAAGTTCGACGCCCTCGTCCGCCGCGCGCGCGGCCTCGGCTGCGACGCGGTGGCGACGGGGCACTACGCGCGGATCGAGACCGACCCGGCGACGGGGGAGCGGCGCCTCCTGAAGGCGCTCGACCTCTCGAAGGATCAGAGCTGGTTCCTCTGGGACCTGTCGCCCGGTCAGCTCGCCGCGGTCCTCTTCCCGCTCGGCGGGATGGCGAAGGCCGCGGTGCGCGAGATTGCGCGCGAGGCGGGCCTTCCCAACTGGGACAAGCCCGACTCCCAGGAGATCTGCTTCGTTCCGCCGGGGGAGGGGCCGGCCGGGTTCATCCGCCGGGAGGCCGAGGCGCTCGGGTTCTCCCTTCCGGCCCATCCCGCGGCCGTCCCGGGGGCCGTCGTCCGCTCGGACGGGACGCGCCTCGGCGGGCACGACGGGACGATCGGGTTCACGGTCGGGCAGAGGCGGGGGATCGGGATCGCCGCGCCGGAGCCGCTCTACGTCGTCGGGATCCGGCCGAGGGAAGGAGAAGTCGTGGTCGGGGGGAGCGAGGAGGTCCTCTCGAGGGAGGTCCCGGTCCTCGGGGTGCGGCTCCTCGTGCCCCGGAGCGGCCGGGCGTTCCGGGTCCTCGCACGGATCCGCTCGCGCCATCCCGACGTCCCGGCGCTCCTCACGCTCGAAGGAGGGCCGACGGACGGCCGGGCGAGCGGTCGGCTCCTCTTCGACGAGCCGGTCCGAGCCGCGGCCCCGGGGCAGGCGGCGGTGTTCTACGCGCCCGAGCGGCCGGAGCTCCTCGTCGGGGGCGGGAGGATCGCGGCCCGGGCCGGCGAGGACCGGGGCTTCGGGGGGGATCTCCGGGGTTGCGCGGCGGGTCGCTCGGTGTAGGATCCCTCGGGGCAGGGAGAGGCCGCCGGGTGCGCGGGCCTTTGCAGGAGGTGTCCACGACGCCTCCGACGTGATAAACTCTCGGGTCGTCCGCGTATGGCCAAGACCACCTCCCCCGCCGTCGCCTCGATCCTCAAGGACATTCGGGCCGCCCTCGACGAGAGGACGGAGGAGAAGGGCCGTCCGGCACCGGCGGAAAAGAGCCCTCTCAAGATCCTCGGGGTCCGCGCCGCCGGCGTCAAGGCGGTCGCCCGGGAGGCCTCGGTCCGCCACAAGGCGGCTCTCGACTACGCCGCCGCCGTCGATCTCCTCGAGGCCGCAGCCGGCCGCAAGGTCCGGGAGGAGGTCCTCGTCGCGATCGACCTCCTCGAGCGCTTCCGAAAGGACTTCGAGCCCGTCCTCCTCCTCCGGATGGACAAATGGAGCGGCGTCGCCGACGACCTCGAGGTCGCCGAGGCGCTCGGCGGGCGCATCGCCGCCCCCGTCCTCGCGCTCGACCCCTCCAAGATCGCCACGGTCCGCAAGTGGGCGCGTCTTCGGAGCGTCGGCCGCAAGCGGCTCGCCCTCCTCGCCGCCTCCGGGCTCGTGAGCGAGGGGCGCAGGGACGCCGCGCTCGCCCTCGACCTGTGCGAGATCCTCCTGAACGAGGAGCACCCGGTCCTCGTCACGGAGGTGGCGGGCCTCCTTCGGACGACGACGAAGATCGACGCCAAGGCCGTCCAGGACTTCCTCTTCCGGAGGTCGATCGACGGCAACCCGGCGATCCTCCGGGCGGGGTCCGAGAACCTCGACGCCGCCCGTCGCGCGGCCCTGATCGCGAAGCTCGAGGCCCAGCAGGCGAGCCTCGGCAGCCTCGCGGCCGCCGGGCGCTAGGGCGCGCCGGGGGCGCCCTGGCGGGGCGCCCCCGTTTGCCGCGCACGGCGCCGGCGCTACTTCCCTTCCAGCGCGCGGAAACGCTTCAGGAGCCATCCCTGGACGGCTTCCTTCCCCTTCTTCGCGACGGCCTCGAGCTCGCCGTCGCGCGTCACCTCGGCGACCC
>JBDIBE010000082.1:0-11175 GCA_039812785.1 Thermoanaerobaculia bacterium
GCCGGTGCGGGCGACCTCGCCGGCCGCCCGGTCGCGGAAGTCCTGCCCGAAGAGGTCCGCGGCGCGACGGCCCCGGCGCGGGTCGAGGTGGCGCTCGGCGGCGCGCCGCGCGTCCTCGACGTCGCCGTCTCCCCCTTCCCCGGCGCGCGCGAGGGCTCGGCGGCGCGCGTCTGGGTCCTCTCCGACGCGACCGAGGTCGCGCGGCTCGAGAAGAGCCTCGCCGAGCGCGACCGCCTCTCGGCCCTCTCGAACCTCTCGGCCGGCGTCGCGCACGAGGTGAACACGCCGCTGACGGGGGTCGCGAGCTTCGCGCGCCTCCTTCTCGACGAGACGCCCGAGGGAGACCCGCGCCGCCCCATCGTCGAGAAGATCGAGCGCCAGGCGTTCCGCGCGGCCCGCCTCGTCGGGAGCCTCCTCGACCTGGCCCGCGGCCGGCCGCGCGAGCTCGCGCCGCTCGAGCCGGCCGAGCTCGTGAAGGAGGCCTGCCGCTCGCTCGAGGACGAGATGAGGGGGCGCCGCGTGAACGTCGACGTCTCCGTCGCGCCCTCGGTGCCGCGCGTCCTCGGGCATGGCGACGCGCTCGTGCAGGTCCTCGTGAACCTCCTGAAGAACGCGATCGACGCCGTCTCGCTCCCCAGGGAGGGGCGCGAAGGGCCGGGCCTCGTCCGGATCTCGGCCGCCCGCGCCGGCGAGACCGTCCGCTTCACCGTCGACGACGACGGGCCGGGGCTCAGCCGCGAGGAGCAGGAGCGCGTCTTCGCGCCGTTCCACACGACGAAGGGTCGCCAGGGGGGCGTCGGGCTCGGGCTCGCGATCGCGGGAGATATCATCCGGGCGCACGGAGGCTCGCTCACGGTCGAATCCTCTCCGGGGCAGGGCGCCCGGTTCACGGTGAGCCTTCCCGCACAGACATGAAGGTCCTGATCGTCGACGACGAGCCCGTCGTCCGCGAGGTCCTCCGGACGGTGCTCCAGAGGGCCGGCTACGAGACGAGCGAGGCGGCCTCGGCCGGGGAAGGGCTCGCGCTCTTCGCCGACCCGGGCGTGGACCTCGTCCTCCTCGACCTCATGCTTCCCGACCGGCCGGGCCTCGCCGTCCTCCCCGAGATGCGCGAGAAGCGGCCCGACGTCCCCGTCGTCGTCGTCACGGCCTATTCCTCGGTCGAGACGGCGATCGCGGCGATGAAGGAGGGGGCGTTCCACTACGTCCCGAAGCCCTTCCGCAACGAGGAGGTCGTCCACCTCGTCGGGCAGGCGCTCGAGAAGCGGAGCCTCGTCGCCGAGAACCGGGCGCTGAAGGCGCGCCTCGGCGGCGCGAGCGACTTCCCCGAGATGGCGGGCCGGTCTTCGGCGATGGAGAAGGTCTTCCAGACGATCCGCCAGGCCGCCCCCGCGCGCTCCACGATCCTCGTCACGGGCGAGAGCGGCACGGGCAAGGAGCTCGTCGCCCGCGCGCTGCACCGGCTCTCGCAGCGCGCCTCCGGCCCGTTCGTGACCGTCCACTCCGGCGCGCTCCCGTCGGACCTCCTCGAGTCGAACCTCTTCGGTCACACCAAGGGGGCCTTCACCGGCGCGGTCGCCGAGAAGAAGGGGCTCTTCAAGGTCGCCGACGGCGGGACGATCTTCTTCGACGAGATCGGCACCGTCCCGCTCGAGACGCAGGCCAAGCTCCTCCGGGTCCTCCAGGAGCGCGAGTTCCTCCCCGTCGGCGCGGTCGAGCCCGTCCGCTCCGACGCGCGGGTCGTCGCCGCGACGAACGCCGACCTCGGCAAGCTCGTCGCCGAGGGGAAGTTCCGCGAGGACCTCTACTACCGCCTCTGCGTCATCACGATCGGGCTCCCCCCGCTGCGCGAGCGCAAGGAGGACGTCCCGCTCCTCGTCGACGCCCTCGTCTCGCGCGCCGCGCGCGAGAACGGCAGGCCCGTCCCGCCCGTCACGCCCGACGCGATGAAGGCGCTCCTCGACCACGACTGGCCCGGCAACGTCCGGGAGCTCGAGAACGTCCTCGAGCGCGCCGTCGTCCTCGGCCCCGGCGTCATCGACCTCGACCAGCTCCCCGACTCCGTCCGCCGCTCCGTGCCGAGGCCCGCGGCGCTGCCCGCCGAGGGCCTCGACTTCAAGGCCGCCGTCCGTTCCTACCAGCGCTCCCTCCTCGACGCGGCGATGCGGCGGGCGGGGGGCGTCCAGAAGGTGGCGGCCGACCTGCTCGGCCTCAAGGCGACGACCCTCAACGAGATGCTGCAAAGGCTCGAGATGCTCCCCGGCGGCGAGTCCCGCCCGCCGCGCTCCCCGCGCCCGGCCCGGCCGCCGGCGCCCGAACCCGAATGAGCCCGCTCCGCGGTACCGTCCTCGCCGCCCTCCTCGCCCTCGCCCCCCTCGCCCCCCTCGCCCGCGCCGCCTCCCCCGACGACCCGGTCTTCTCGACACGGGGGATCCCCTCGGGGACCATCCTCGCCGAGGCCTCGCGCGACCCGAAGGTCCCGGCGCCCGCCGCCGTCCTCGGGCACCTCATCGGCGACGCCCTGACGCCGCACGCCTCGCTCGCGAAGTACGCGCGGGCGCTCGAGGCCGCCTCGCCGCGCGTCTCCGTGGCGGCGTACGGGAAGACGCCCGAGGGGCGCGAGCTCCTCCGCGTCGCCGTCTCGAGCCCGGAGAACCTCGCGCGCCTCGACGCGATCGCGGCCGACCTCGCGCGCCTCGCCGACCCGCGGAGGACGTCGAGGGAGGAGGCCCGGGCGATCGTCGGGCGCTCTCCCGCCGTCGTCTGGATCGCCTGCGGGATCCACGGCGACGAGGCGGCCGGCCCGGAGGCGTGCGCCGCGCTCCTCTACACCCTCGCCGCCTCGCGCGAGCCGGGGATCGACGAGCTCCTCTCCTCGCTCGTCGTCGTCGTCGACCCGTGCGCGAACCCCGACGGCCGCGAGCGGCACGTCTCGTACTGGCGCTCGGTCGCCGGGGACGAGCCCGATCCCGACCCGCAGTCGCTCGAGAACGAGCCGCCGTGGCCCGAGGGGCGGACGAACCACGCCGGCGTCGACCTGAACCGCGACTGGGCCTGGGCGACGCAGCCCGAGACCCGCGCGCGCCTCGCGGCGCTCCGCGCGCTCCCGCCGCAGGTCTACGTCGACGTCCACGAGATGGGGAGCGAGCAGAGCTACTTCTTCCCGCCGCCCGCCGAGCCGGTCCATCCGCGCGTCCCCGAGGCGGCGCAGGCGCGGATCGCCGAGTTCGGGAAGGGGAACGCCGAGGCCTTCGACGCGCGCGGCTGGCCGTACTTCTCCCGCGAGGTCTTCGACCTCTTCTACCCCGCCTACGGCGACTCCTGGCCGACGTTCCACGGCATGGTCGGGATGACGTACGAGGTCGGCGGCAAGGGGGGGCTCGCCCACCGCCGGAAGGACGGCGCCGTCGTCACCCTGAAGGACCGTGCGCTGAAGCACTGGGTCGCGCTCCGGGCGACGCTCCGGACGGCCGCGGCCCGCCGCGCCGCGCTCCTCGCCGACCAGGAGCGCTTCTTCCGGAGCTCCCTCGAGGAGGGGCGCCGCGTCTTCGTCCTTCCCGCCGGGCAGGACCCCACGCGCCTCGCCTCCCTCGCATCTCTCCTCGCGCTCCAGGGCGTCGAGGTCGAGACGACGACCCGCGACCTCCCGAACGTCCCCGCGAAGGGGGAGAAGCTCCCGGCCGGCTCCCTCGTCGTCGACACCGCCCAGCCCCAGGGCCGCTTCGCCGAGGTCGTCCTCGAGTCGCAGGCCGCCCTCGCGCCGAGGTTCCTCGAGGAGGAGCGGCGGCGGCTCCTCGCCGAGGAGGACGAGCGCTTCTTCGACGTGACCGCCTGGAGCCTCCCGATCGCCTTCGGCCTCAGGTCCGCGACCCTCGCCTCGAAGGCGCCCCTGGCGGGCGCGGTGGCGCCCTGGGCCCCGCCGGCGACGGCGGACGCGCGGGGAGGCCGCTTCGGGTGGCTCTTCCCCGGCGACGACGCCGCGAGCCGGCGCGCCGCCGCCGTCCTCGCGCGCGCCGGCGCGCGGGTCGCGGTGACGACCCGGGAGGCTCGGCTTGCCGACGGCCCGGTCCCCGCCGGCTCCTACGTCGTGCCGCGGGAGGGGAACGAGGACGTCCGCGACCTCCCCGGCCTCGTCGCGCGCGTCGCCGCCGAGGCGGGCGCCTCGCCGCGCCCGCTCGACGGCGCCGGGACGCTCGACGGCCCCGCCTTCGGCTCCTCCTCGCTCCTTCGCCTCGAGGCGCCCAGGGTCCTCGTCCTCGTCGGGGACGGCGCCGACACCTCGGGCGTCGCCTTCCTTCGCGGCGCGCTCGAGCGCGGCCTCGGCCTCCGCCCGACCGTGCGCCGGCTCGGCGCCCTCGGCGACGACGACTTCGAAGGCTACACCGCGCTCGTCCTCCCGAACGGGAACGCCCGGTTCCGCCACGCGCTCCTCGAGGAGGAGACGGCGGAGACGATCCGCCGCTTCGTCGACCGGGGGGGCGTCGTCGTGGCCGTGCGGGGCGGCGCCGCGGCGCTCCGCGAGAAGCCGCTCTCGCTCTCGAAGGTGACCGTCTGGGAGCCTCCCCGGACGACGGGAGAGGCCGAGGACGAGGGCTCCGCCGAGGCGCCGACGACCGCAGCCCCCGCGGCGCCCGCCGCACCGCCCCCGCCGACGCCGGAGGCCGCGCTCGAGCGCGACCTCGAGCGGAGGAGGCTCCCGATCCCGGGCGCCGCGCTCCGGACCCAGGCGACGCCGGGGCACCCGCTCCTCTTCGGCCTCTCGTCCTCCCCCGCCTTCCTCGTCGTCGACGGCGAGCCGCCGCAGCGCCTCCCCGAGGCGCGGGCGAACGTCGTCACCGTCGCCCCCGACGAGCCGCTCCTCTCCGGTTTCGGCTGGAAGGAGGCGCTCGAGCGGTGGAAGGGCGCGGCCGTCGTCCAGCTCGAGGAGGCGGGGCGGGGCCGCGTCGTCTCCTTCGCGGCCGACCCCGCCTTCCGCGGCGTCTGGCGCGGCTCGGAGGCGGTCTTCCTGAACGCCGTCCTCCTCGGGCCGTCGCTCGGAGCGAAGAGGTAGCGAGGGGCGGCCGGGAGGCCGCCCCTTCCGCTTCTCAGGTCCTCCGGAGGACGACGACCGTCCGGTCGTCGTGGAACGGCACGCCCGCCGCGAAGGCCGCGAGCCCCTCGCCGATCGCCGCCTCGACGTCGGCCACGGGGCGAGCGGCGGCCTCCTTCACGATCGCCACGAGGCGGTCGAGCCCGAACTCGTCCTCCTCGGGGTTCGCCGCCTCGGTGACGCCGTCCGTGTAGAGGACGAGGAGGTCGCCGGGCGCGAGAGTCCGCGCGTCGGAGGGGTAGGCCGTTCCCGGGAAGAGACCGAGCGGCGGCCCCTGCGCCCCGAGCAGCTCGTACGTGCCGTCGGCGCGGAGGAGGATCGCCGGGTTGTGCCCCGCGTTCGCGAAGGCGAGGGATCCCGTCGCGGGGTCGTAGAGCGCGAGGATCGCCGTGATGAACTTCTCGGGGCTCGTCCTCCGGTGGACGAGGTCGTTCAGGCGCGCGGCGAGGCGGTCGGGCGTGAAGCGCTCGCCCGCCCAGGCCTGGAAGGCCGACTGGACGGAGGCCGCGAGGATCGAGGCGGCCATCCCCTTGCCGCAGACGTCGGCGACGACGACGTCGACCGTCCCGTCGTCCCTCACGAAGAAGTCGTAGTAGTCGCCCGAGACGGTCCGCGAGGGGAGCGTCCGGCCGAAGAGCTCGGTGCGCGCGAGCTCCGGCGCCTGCTCCGGGAAGAGCCGCCGCTGCACGTCCCAGGCGAGCGCCATCTCGCGCTCGATCCTCTGCTTGGCCGCGGCCGCCTCCTGGAGCCTGAGGTTCTGGACCTTGATCGCCGCGGTGTTCGCGAGCGACGTGAGGAGGCGGAGGTCCTCCTCGGTGAAGCTCTTCCTGCCGAGCCGCGCCTCGAGGTAGACGAGGCCGATCACCTCCTCCTCGACGCAGAGCGGCGCGGCGATGCAGGAGGTGATCCCCGAGAGGCGGATCGAGTCGGCCGTGCCGAGCTTCGAGTCCGTCGCCGTGTCGATCATCAGGACGCCGTGCCTGGCCCCGGTGACCTCCTCGACGAGGGTCCGCGAGAGCCGGATGTCGGAGGGGTCGATCCCCTCGGCGAAGCGGACCGCCTCGGGCCGGAGCCCGCCCGGCCCGTCCTGGAGCATCAGGAGGCCGCGGTCGGGCTCGAGGTAGGCGAAGAGCTTCTCGAGGATCAGGCTCGAGAGCTCGGACGGCGGGATGTCGGTCAGGAGCGCGAGCGAGACCTCGTTGAGGATCTGGAGCGACGTCGCGAGGCGCTTCAGCTCCGCGGCGTCGTCCACCTCGCGGGCGGCCGGGCGCCGGAGGCTCGTCACCGGCCCCGTCGTCGAGATCATCGTCCTCTCGCCGCGGTCGGAGGCGGCGTCGATGACGACCCGTGCGCCGGAGAGGGAGACGTCGGAGACCTCGATCGTCGTCTCGCCGAGGACGATCCGGTCGCCCGGTGCGAGGCGGACCGGCTGCTCGATCCGCAGGCCGTTCAGCTGCGTCCCGTTGCGCGACCCGAGGTCGGTCAGGACGACGCCGTGGTCGTGCCGGTCGATCCGGGCGTGGACGCGCGAGAGCGTCCGGTCGGGGAGGAAGACGTCGTTCGTCGAGGCTCGGCCGAGGGTGAGGGCGGGGCGGTCGACGCGCACGCGCCGCGACGGCTCGCCCGGGGCGTGAATGGTCAGCTCCAGCACGGTCGGGGAGTTTATGCCCGGCCCCGCCCGCCGCCGCGCGCCCGGAACGGGCGCCGTCGGCCCCCGGAGCCGGCCTCCGGGGCCGGTTGTGGTACCCTCCGCGGTTCCGGCCCGGCTCACATGCGGCCGGTCCGAAGAAGGAGCCTGCCCGTGAAGGAAAAGATCCACCCCCAGTACCAGGAGGTCACCGTCCACTGTTCCTGCGGCGCGACCTGGAAGACCGGGTCGACGATGAAGGAGCTGCGGCTGGAGATCTGCTCGAACTGCCACCCCTTCTTCACCGGGAAGGCCAAGCTGATCGACACCGCCGGTCGCGTCGAGCGCTTCCAGAAGCGCTACGCGAAGGCCGTCCCGGCCGCCGCCAAGGCCTGAGGAGGCCGGCCCCCTCCCTCCTCCCCTGACCCGGGAACCGAAGGATGCTCGAGAAGCTCGCCGAGATCGAGAAGCGCTACGCCTCGCTCGAGGAGCGGCTCGGGAGCCCGGACGTCGCCTCCGACCACCAGGAGTCGACGAAGATCCACCGCGCGATGCGGGAGATCGCCCCGGTCGTCGAGAAGGTCCGCGAGCTCCGGAAGGCCCAGGACGACCTCGCCGGGGCTCGCGAGATGCTCGACACCCTCCCTGCCGGCGACGAGCTCCGTGCCATGGCCGAGGCCGAGGCCGAGGGCCTGAAGGAGAGCGTCGCCGCGCTCGAGGAGGAGATACGGATCCTCCTCCTCCCGAAGGACCCGAACGACGGCAAGAACGTCGTGCTCGAGATCCGCGCCGGCACGGGCGGCGACGAGGCCGCCCTCTTCGCCGAAGAGCTCTTCCGGATGTACGTCCGCTACGCCGAGGCCCGCGGCTGGCGCGTCGAGGTGATCGACCGCTCCGAGTCGGGCGGCCGCGGCGGCATCAAGGAGGTCCAGGCGATCGTCGAGGGCGAGGGGGCCTTCTCCCGGCTCAAGTACGAGGGGGGCGTCCACCGCGTCCAGCGTGTCCCCGAGACCGAGAGCCAGGGCCGGATCCACACCTCGGCGGCGACCGTCGCGATCCTCCCCGAGGTCGAGGACGTCGACGTCGAGATCAGCGAAAAGGACCTTCGGGTCGACCTCTTCTGCGCGTCGGGCCCCGGCGGGCAGGGGGTCAACACGACCTACTCGGCCGTCCGGATCACCCACCTGCCGACGAACACCGTCGTCCAGTGCCAGGACGAGCGCTCCCAGATCAAGAACAAGGCGAAGGCGATGCGGGTCCTGCGCGCCCGCCTGTTCGAGGTCGAGCGGGAGCGGCAGGAGGCGGCCTACGCCGCCGACCGGAAGAAGATGGTCGGCTCGGGCGACCGCTCCGAGAAGATCCGGACCTACAACTTCCCCCAGTCCCGGGTCACGGACCACCGGATCGGCTTCACCTCCCACCGCCTCGCCGAAGTGCTGGACGGGCGGCTCGACGAGCTCATCGACCCTCTGGTCGCCCATTTCCAGGCCGAGAAGCTCAAGGCGGAGCTCGCCAGGGCCTGACGCACCCGGGTCTGGCGATCACGACCGGGACGCTTCGTCCGGCTCGCGCTCCTGCCCGCGGGCCGCTCCGCGAGACTTCCCCGCCCGTCACCGTTCTCCTATCCTCCCCGAGTCGTGACCGACCCCACGGATCCGCACGGGGCGCGCCCGGAGAGCGCGACGCCGGGGCTCGCGGCCTGAGCAGGGTCGCGACCGACCGCCGCCGCGAGCGATTCGGAGGCTGCGTCTCCAGGCTCATCGCGCTCGCGTTCGGGACCGCTTGCGCGGTGCTGATCGCCGAGCTCCTCCTGCGGATCGCCTCCCCGCCGTCCCTGCGCGTCGTCGCGACGGACGCCAGGGAGTTCGTCCGATTCCACCCTCGCCTCGGCTGGACGAACCGGCCCGGCGCGCACACCCGGTTCCGGTTCGGCTCCGAGTTCGACAACGACGTGAGGATCAGCTCCGCCGGGCTTCGGGACCGCGAGTTCTCGCGGGATCGGGCCGAAGGGACGTTCCGGGTCCTCGCCCTCGGGGACTCCTTCACGTTCGGCCAGGGGGTCGAAGCGGCCGAGGCCTGGCCGAAGGTCCTCGAAGGGCTCCTCGCGGGCCCCTCCGAGGTCCTCAACTCGGGCGTGAGCGGCTGGGGCACCGCGCAGGAGCTCCTCTGGCTCGAGGAGGAGGGCCTGTCCTACCGGCCCGACGCCGTCGTCGTCGCCTTCTACTCGAACGACTTCTGGGACAACGAAGCCGCCCCGCCCGAGGACGCGCGCCGGCCTCGCTTCGCGCTGCGTGACGGGCGCCCGGTCGCTCTCAACCTGCCCCTCGCCTCCCCTCCCGCCGACGCCCTGCGTCGCGTGGGAGCGGTCCTGGGGAACCGCTCCTTCCTCTTCCGGGCCCTCGACGCCCAGTGGCGTTCAGTCGAGATGGGCTGGCTGCGCCCCGTCGACCTGGCTCCCCTTCGGTCCCCGAGGCCTTCCGGGGTCGCGCCCGCGCAGCGGAGCCCGGTCGTCGTTCCGGCCGTCGGCCTCACCGGCGCCCTCCTCTCCCGGATGGCCGCCGACTGCCGGGAGAGGGCGATCCGTTTCGTCGTCGTCCTCGTCCCGGGCAACTGGCAGGTCCGCCCCGCGCTGCGCGGCCTCGGCGCGTACGCCGCGCAGAAGGAGGCGTACGACGTCGTCCGCGGCCTCTGCACGGCGGACGGCCTCGAGATCGTCGATCCGCTCGGGCCGCTCTCGACCTCCGAGGAGAGCGGGAACCTCGTCTACCACCGCATCGACATGCACTGGAACGCGGCCGGGCATCGGCTCGTGGCGGGGCTCGTCGCCGACCGGCTTCGGGCTCGCTAGGGCGGCGGCGTCGCGTCGGAGGGCGGTCACGCCCTGCTAAGATCCCCCCCTGCTCTCGAGCCCGGGACCCGGAAGGGAATGAAAGAAGAACGGAAGTTCGGCGTCCTCGTCGGAGGCATGTTCGCATGCCTCGCGTTCGCGCTCGTCCTTAGGGGTTCCCGTCTCGCCGGGCCCCTGCTCGGGGGCGCGGGGGCGCTCCTCGTCCTGCTCGGAGCCGCGGCCCCGCGCCTCCTCGGGCCCGTGCATCGCGCCTGGAACGCGCTCGCCCGCGTCCTGGGTCGATTCAACACGGCGGTCTTCCTGGGCCTCGTCTGGTTCCTCGTGCTGACGCCGCTCGGGATCGCCCTTCGGCTCTCGGGGCGCGACGTTCTCGAGCGCCGCCGGCCCCGCCGGAGCGGCTGGGTCGCCTGTCCGGAGCGCAACCGCGACCCGCGCCATTTCGAGAAGATGTACTGATGGCGCGGCGCGAGGTCCTCGTCGAGCTCTGGGAGCTCCTGAAATACAGGAAGAAGTACTGGCTGCTCCCCGTCTTCCTCCTCCTGATCCTGGTCGGCTTCCTGCTCGTCGTCGCGGAGAAGAGCGTCCTCGCACCGTTCATCTACACGCTCTTCTGAAATGCCGAAGCGCATCCTGGGCCTGTCGGCCTACTACCACGACTCGGCGGCAGCCCTCGTCGTCGACGGCGCGATCGTGGCCGCGGCGCAGGAGGAGCGCTTCACGCGCGTCAAGCACGACGCGAGCTTCCCGCGGCACGCCGCGCGCTGGTGCCTGAGGCACGGCGGGGTCCCGGCCGCGTCGCTCGACGCCGTCGCCTTCTACGACAAGCCGCTCCTGAAGTTCGAGAGGCTCTTCGAGACCTACCTCGACTTCGCGCCGCGGGGGTTCCGGTCGTTCCTGAAGGCGATGCCCCTCTGGATGCGCGAGAAGCTCTGGATGAAGGACCGCATCCGCGAGGAGCTCGGATTCGCCGGGGAGGTCCTCTTCGCCGGGCATCACGAGTCGCATGCGGCCTCGGCGTTCTTCCCCTCGCCGTTCGAGGAGGCGGCCGTCCTGACCATGGACGGCGTCGGCGAGTGGGCCACGTCGTCCATCGGTCACGGCCGGGGCTCCTCGCTCGACCTGCTCGTCGAGCTCCCCTTCCCCCACTCCGTCGGCCTCCTCTACTCCGCGTTCACCTACTTCTGCGGCTTCAAGGTGAACGGAGGCGAGTACAAGCTGATGGGGCTCGCGCCCTACGGCGAGGCGCGGTTCGCGGACGTCATCCGGCGGGAGATCGTCGAGGTGCGCGACGACGGGTCGGTCCGGCTGGACCTCGACAAGCTCGAGTTCGCGCACGGGCTGACGATGACGGGCCGCGCGTTCGAGAAGCTCTTCGGGGGGCCCGCGCGCGCGCCGGAGGCGCTCCTGACGCAGCGGGAGATGGACCTCGCCGCGTCGATCCAGGCCGTGACCGAGGAGATCGTCCTGAAGATGGCGCGTCACGCCAGGGGGCTCACGGGCTCGCGGAAGCTCTGCCTCGCCGGCGGCGTCGCGCTGAACTGCGTCGCCAACGGGGCCCTCCTTCGCGAGCGGCTCTTCGACGACCTCTGGATCCAGCCTGCGGCCGGCGAC
>JBDIBE010000083.1:0-11119 GCA_039812785.1 Thermoanaerobaculia bacterium
CCCGCGGGAGGGCCGCTGAAGAGGAGCCGGCCTCCTCCCTTCGCCGGGCCCGGCCCGAGATCGACGAGCCAGTCCGCGTTCCGGGCGAGGAGCGGCTCGTGGTCGACCACGACGACGGTCTGGCCGCGGCCGGTGAGGCGCCGGAGGACGCCGAGGAGGCGGGCGGTGTCGTGCGGGTGGAGGCCCGCGCTCGGCTCGTCGAGGACGACGAGGAGGCCGCGCAGCTCGCCGAGCGCGAGCGAGAGGAGCCGCAGGCGGCGCGCTTCGCCGGGCGAGAGCGTGGGCGCGGCGCGCTCGAAGGAGAGGTAGCCGAGGCCGAGGTCCTCCAGCAGCGCGCAGCGCGCGACGACCTCGTCGCGGATCGGCCCGAGGACCTCCCCGCCTCCCGCACCCTCGAAGACGAGCCGGACCTCGCGCGCCGTCCGGCTCGAAAGCTCCGCGATCGTCGATCCGCGCCACGTGACGGAGAGCGCCTCCTTCGACAGGCGGGTCCCGCCGCAGGCGGCGCAGGGGGTCGAGCGGACGAAGCGGAGGATCGAGTCGTTCCGCTTGCCGCGGAGGATCTCCTCCATCACCGGGAGGAGGCCCCGGTAGTGCCCCTCCTGCCGCGGCCGCGCGGTGATCCCCTTCCACTTCAGCCGGTTCTCGAGGGGGTGCTTGCCAAACGGCACGAGGACGCGCTCCGACCCGCGGAGGACGACCTCGCGGGCCTCGGCCGAGAGGTCCCGCCACGGCACGTCGACGGAGCCGCCGTGCGCACGCAGGACGTCGTCGAGGACGGCGAGCGTCACCTGCGAGTACATGAGGTAGCCGTTCGGCGTCGAGACGCGGAGCGCCCCCTCGCGGATCGTCTTCCTCCCGTCGGCGACGAGGAGCTCCGGGTCGAGCCGGTCCTCGAGGCCGAGGCCGCGGCAGGCGGGGCAGGCCCCTTCGCCGTTCCAGGAGAAGAGGCCGCGCGTCGGCCTCACCCCCGCCGGGGCCTCTCCGAGGCGGGCGAAGAGGAGGCGCAGGAGGTCGTGCACCTCGGTGACGGTCCCGACCGTCGAGCGCGGGTTCGAGGAGGCGACGTCCTGCGCGACGGCGACCGCCGGGCCGAGCCCCTCGGCGCCGAGGAGGTCGGGGCGGCGGAACCCGCCCGCGAACTGCCGCGCGTACGACGGCATCAGCTCGAGGAAGCGCCGCTGCCCCTCGCGGAGAAGCGTGTCGAACGCGAGCGACGACTTCCCCGATCCCGAGACGCCGGTGACGACGGTCAGCTTCCCGCGCGGGATCTCGAGGTCGAACCCGGCGAGGTTGTGCTCGCGCGCGCCGCGGAGGCGGAGGAAGGCGTCGGTCAGGAGGGCGTTCCTCGAAGGACGGCCGGCTCGCGCAGGCCGCCGGGGCAACATAGCAGAAGGATCGCGGTTGCCGAATTCCGACGAATGAGCGGTGCCCGGCGCCCGGGCGCGCGCGTGATGGGAAAATCCCGCTCGACAGATCCACCGGACGCCTGACACGGACGCAGCGTGCCCGCCTGGCTCGCGGCGTCGAAAGAGAAGAGGAGACTGCATGAAGGCTTTCCGAATTCCGGCCCTCGTCCCGGCGCTCGTCGCCGTGGCGCTCGCATCCACGGCCGTCGCGCAGACGCCCGCCGCCGCCCCTGCGGCCCCGGCCGCGCAGGCCCCCGCCGCCGCGCAGAAGCCGGTCACCCCGCCGACGGTCACCGTCGACGGCAAGACGATCCCGATGCCCGAGCCGACCGTGCCGCAGATGATGACGCTCGAGGGCGAGTTCGTCCGCGTCGCTTACAACAACGAGGCGATCGTCAACCTCGGGTACCGCATCGCGCAGGGCTCCGTCGGCGAGGACTGGATGTACCTCCAGGCCGCGATCGCGCTCCGCCAGGGCGTGAAGTACCAGACGATCAAGAGGGACGCCTTCTCGGTGAAGCTGCCCGACGGGACGATCGTCCCGCTCGCCACGCAGAAGGACTACTCGGCGGCCCTCGGGCTGCAGGCGCTCAACGCACGCGCGAAGGTCCAGAAGGACTCGCTCAGCTACTTCCCGCCCGGCGTCCGCCGCACGCGCCCGTTCCGCTTCTTCGCGGACCTCGGCAAGGGCAACCCGACCTCCTTCGACGAGGTCGACCTCGACGACCTGACCGCCGTCATGGGGCGCCTCTTCTTCAAGATCCCGGGGAAGATCCAGCCGGGGCAGTACTGGCTCGTCGTGAAGCTCCAGGGGAGCGAGGTCCAGGTCCCCTTCCGGATCTTCACCAAGGAAGAGGAGAAGGAGTTCAAGAAGAAGTGGCAGGACATCAAGAAGGCGTTCGAGGCCGAGCTCGAAGGCTGATCTGAAGGGGAGCGCGAAGGCGACCCACGGCTCGCGCTCCCGCCACCTGCGGGGCCTCGGCCGGCTCGCGGCCGAGGCCTCGCTCGGTGTGACGGAGCTCGTCGAGGCCGTCCACCGGGCCGTCGAGGAGGCGCCGCCGCCGCTCGGCGCGCCCGCCGCGGCAAGGACGCGCGGAATCGCCGGTCTCGTCTACGGGAGCGTCCGGGGAGTGACGCGGCTCGTCGGGACAGGGGTCGACGCCGCGCTCGAGAGGCTCGCGCCCGTCCTCGGCGAGCTTCCCCCGTCGCCCCGGCGCGAGGCGCTCGTCTCGGCCCTGAACGGGGTCCTCGGAGACCACCTCGAGGCGACCGGCAACCCCCTCGCGATCGAGATGCACCTCCGGCGGAACGGGCGCGACCTCGCGCTCGACGCGGCCTCCCTCGCCGCGGCATTCCCCGCGCCCCCGGCCCGGATCGTCCTGCTGGTGCACGGCCTCTGCATGAACGACGCGGGCTGGAGCCGCGACGGGCACGACCACGGTGCCGCGCTCGAGAGGGACTGCGGCCTCGCCGCGCTCCACGTCGTCTACAACTCGGGGCGGCGCGTCGCCGCGAACGGGGTCGATCTCGCGGCCCTCCTCGAGTCTTTCGTGCGCGCGTGGCCCGGTCCGCTTATCGAGCTCTCGATCCTGACCCACAGCATGGGTGGGCTCGTCGCGCGGAGCGCGCTCCACGCCGCGGGGGCGCGGTCGGGGCACGCGTGGCCGGCCCTGGTGCGGAGCGCCGTCTTCCTCGGCACGCCGCACCACGGCGCGCCGCTCGAGCGGCTCGGGAACCTCTTCCAGTCGGCGCTCGGCGCGAGCCCCTACTCGCTCCCGTTCGCGCGCCTCGGGCGGATCCGGAGCGCGGGGATCACCGACCTGCGCCACGGGACCGTCCTCGACGACGACGACGGCGCGGGCGGCGACCGTTTCGCGCGGCACGCCGATGCCCGCCCGCCGCTCCCGCTTCCCGCGGACGTGGCCTGCTTCGCCGTCGCGGGGACGACGGCGAGAACCGTGGGACCGTCGATCGCGCGCCTCGCGGGCGACGGTCTCGTCCCCGTTGCGAGCGCGCTCGGCCGCCACCGCGACCCGGAGCGGACGCTCGCGTTCCCCGAGGACGGAACGTTCGTCGCCCCCGCGACGGACCACTTCGGCCTCCTCTCCTCGGCGGAGGTCTGCGCCCGCGTCCGGGGCTGGCTCGACGCCGCCCGCTGACGCGCGGACGTAGCATCGCGGCATGCCGCGCCGCGCCCTGCCCGTCCTCCTCCCCGCCGACGCCCCGTCGCGCCGCGATTTCCTCGCGTGGACGGCCCTCGGGCTCGGCGCGGCGGCGATCCCCGGCCTCCCCGCCCTCGCCGAAGAGGTTCCTTCGGGCCGCGCCGCCGAGGAGAAGGCGAGCGTCGACGGCTCGCGGCTGACGATCGGCAACGGCCTCGTCGCGGGCGAGTGGGAGGCCGGGCCGGCGGGACTCCGCCTCCTCCGGCTCGTGGACGGGCGGACGGGGAGGGCGATCGCCGTCGGCGTCCCCGCCTTCTCCCTCACGGTCGGCGCGGCCGTCGTCGACTCCACGCGCCTTCGCCTCGCGGCCCCGCCCCGCGTCGAGGAGCTGCCGGCCGCGAAGGGCGCCTCGCGCCGGTCGGACGGCATCCCGGGCCGGCAGCTCGTCGTCGACCTCGTCGACGAGGCGGGCGCGTTCCGCGTCGGGTGGCGGGCCGTCCTCCGGAACGGCGCTTCGTACCTCCGGCAGGAGGTGACGGTGACCGCGGGCTCGGCCGACGCGCCCGTCACCGAGCTTTGCCTCGTCGACCTCGCGCTCGACGGCGTCCTCTCGGGCAACACGAAGGGCACCCCGGTCGTCGCGGGGAGCTGGTACTTCGGCCTCGAGCACCCGCTCGGAACGAGCTGGGCCGCGCAGGGGCGCGTCCGCTGCGCGCTCGCCCGGGCGCTCCCGCTCCGCGCGGGGCAGTCGACGACGGTCTCGGCCGTCTTCGGCGCGACGCCCGCGGGTCAGCTTCGGCGCGGCTTCCTCGACTACGTCGAACGCGAGCGCGCGCACCCCTACCGCCCGTTCCTCCACTACAACTCCTGGTACGACCTCGGCTGGTTCACGAAGTTCGACGAGGCGGGCGCCCTCGGCGTGATCCGGGCCTTCGGCGAGGAGCTCGTCGCGAAGCGGAAGGTGACGCTCGACGGCTTCCTCTTCGACGACGGCTGGGACGACCGGAAGCTCTGGGGCTTCCACGAGGGCTTCCCGAACGGCTTCACGCCGCTCAAGGAGGCCGCCGCGAAGTACGGCGCCGCGCCCGGCGCGTGGCTCTCGCCGTGGGGCGGCTACGGCAAGCCGAAGAAGGAGCGCCTCGCCTGGGCCGCAGAGCAGGGCTTCGAGGTGCAGGCGGGCGGCCTCGCCCTCTCGGGCCCCGTCTACTACGCGCGGTTCCGGGAGGTCTGCCTCGAGATGATCCGGCGCTACGGCGTCAACCAGTTCAAGTTCGACGGCACGGGCAACGCCTCGTCCGTCGTCCCCGGCAGCGCCTTCGGGAGCGACTTCGACGCGGCGATCGCGCTGATCGACGACCTGAGGCGCGAGAAGCCCGGCCTCTACGTCAACCTGACGACCGGGACGTACCCCTCTCCTTTCTGGCTTCGCTGGGCCGACTCGATCTGGCGCGGCGGCGAGGACCACGACTTCACCGGCGTCGGCACCGACCGCCAGCGCTGGATCACCTACCGCGACGCCGACACCTACCAGGGCGTCGCGCTCGCGGGGGGCCTCTTCCCGCTCAATTCCCTCATGCTCCACGGCCTCGTCTTCGCGAAGCACGCCAGGAGGCTCGACACGGACCCCGCGGGCGACTTCGACGCCGAGCTCCGCTCCTATTTCGGCACCGGCACGCAGCTCCAGGAGATGTACGTCACGCCGTCGCTTCTGACGCCCGCGGCGTGGGACCGCCTCGCCGAGTGCGCGCGCTGGTCGCGCCGGAACGCCGACGTCCTCGTCGACACGCACTGGGTCGGCGGCGACCCGGCGCGCCTCGAGGTCTACGGCTGGTCCTCCTGGAGCCCGCGCCTCGGCATCCTCACGCTCCGCAACCCGTCCGAGCGGCCGCAGTCGATCGCGCTCGACCCGGCCGCCGCCTTCGACCTCCCCGCCCGCGCCCCGGAGACGTACATGACGCGGAGCCCGTTCCGCGGCGAGAGCGCGCCCGAGCCGTTCCTCCTCCGCGCGGGAACGAAGCGCGTCTTTGAGCTGAAGCCGTTCGAGGTCCTCACCCTCGAGGCCGCGCCGGCGCTCGCGGTGGGGGAGGGGACGCGGTCGGCCTGAGGCTTCCGGCCCGCTCGTACGGACCGCGGCCTCCTAGCGTCGACCCTCGGTCTCCAGTTCCCTCCCGAGACGGAGGGTCTCGCGGACGAGGACCTCGAGGTCCTCGTGGCGCGTACGGTGGTTCGTGATGCAGGCGCGAAGGGCGTACTTCCCGCGCACGGAGGCGTACGACGGCGCCGCGGCTCCGCTCTCGTGGAGCCGGAGCAGGAGCTCGCGGTTGAGCGCGTCGAGGGCGGCCTCGTCGTTCAGATCTCCGCGGTAGCGGAAGCAGACGACGTTGAGCGCGACGGGGGCGAGGAGCTCGAGGCCCGGCGAGGCGGCGACCTTCGCGCCGAGCGCCCGCGCCTGCTCGACGTTCCGGAGGACGATCCGCCCGAAACGCGCCGCGCCGTGCTCCTTGAGCGCCATCCACGCCTTCAGCGCACGGAACCCGCGCGAGAGCTCGACGCCGTAGTCGCTGAACCAGAGGTCGCCCCCCGCGATGCCCCGCGTCCCGTGCTCGAGGTAGGCGGGCGTCAGGGCGAACGCCCCGCGGTGGAGCCGCGGGTCGCGCACGAGCGCGACGCCGATCTCGTATGGGGGCGACATCCACTTGTGCATGTCGAACGCGACCGAGTCGGCCCGCTCCATCCCGCGGACGAGCGGCCTCAGTTCCGGCGAGAGCGCCGCGAGCGCGCCGAACGCGCCGTCGACGTGGAACCAGAGCCCCTCCGCGGCGCAGAGGTCGGCGAGCGCGTCGAGCGGGTCGAGCGCCCCCGTCGCGACCGTCCCCGCGCAGCCGACGACGAGGAACGGGACGTTCCCCGCGGCACGGTCGGCGGCGATCGCGCCGCGGCGGGCCTCGAGGTCGACCGTGTCGTCGCCGTGCACCGCGACCTCGCGGAGCGCGGCCCGGCCGAGGCCGAGGAGCTCCATCGCCTTCGGCACCGAGCTGTGGACCTCGCGCGAGGCGTAGGCGACGAGTCGCGCGCGCGCCGGGTCGAGGCCGTCGCTCCTCACGTCGAACCCCGCGCGGGCGTTCCGGGCGACGGTCATCCCGACGAGGTTCGCCATCGATCCTCCGCTGACGAGGATCCCCGAGGCGTCGGCCGGGAAGCCCACCATCTCCTTGCACCAGTCGACGACCTGGCGCTCGACGAGGCCGTCCGCCTGCGCGCCGCCCCCCTGGTTCAGGTTGAGGCCCGCCGCGAGCATCTCGGCGAGCATCGCGCCCGGCGTCCCCGTTCCCATCACCCAGCCCCAGAAGCGCGGGTGGATGTTGCCCGTGGGGTAGGGGAGCACCTTCTCGCGGAACTCCTCGTAGACCCCTCCCGCGGAGGAGGGCTCCGCCGGCAGGGGCTCGCGGAACGCGCCCGCGACCTCCGCCGGGATTGGCCGCCACACAGGCCGCTCCCGCACCGTTCGCAGGTACTCCAGCATCTCGTCGACCATCCGGTGCCCGAGTTCCCTGAGCTCGCCCCAGTCCTCCGGGTCGAGCGACTCGAACGTCGCGTCGCGGTCTTCCATGCCGTCCTCCGTGAAGGTGCGGGGAATCTCCCGCGGTGGACCGTGAGGGCCGAGCGGGGCCGGGGGAAGGACGGGCCGCCGGCCGGGAGAGGGTCTTCGCGCTGCACGAAAGTGCTACAATGTGCGTCATGAGTGACGGCGTGAACGTTCGTGACCTCCGCCAGAACCTGAGCGTCCACCTGCGGCTCGTGAAGGCCGGGAAGACGCTCCGGGTCCTGGAGCGGGGGCGGCCGGTCGCCCTGCTGACGCCGCTCCCGGGGAACGCGGACGCGCTCGAGAGGCTCGTTTCCGAGGGCCGCGCCGTCCCGCCCCGCCTCTCGCTCCCGGAGCTGCCGCCGCCGCCGCGGGTCCGCGGGAGCGTCACGGCGAGCGAGGCCCTGCGCGGTCAGCGCGACGAGGAGTGACGTGGCGGCGACGCTCGTCTACCTCGACTCGTCGGCCCTCGTGAAGCTCGTCGTCCGCGAGGAGGGGAGCGACGCGCTTCGCGCCTGGCTCTCGTCACGTCCCGCGGCGGTCTCGTCGGCGATCGCCGTGACTGAGGTCCGCCGCGCGGTCGGACGGGTCTCGACGCGCCGGAGCCTCTCCGACCGCGCCCGGCTCGTCCTCGACGGCGTGGCGCTCCTCGCGGTGGACGTGGCCCTCCTCGAGGCCGCGGCGGGGCTCAAGCCCGCGGAGCTCCGGACGCTCGACGCGATCCACGTCGCGTCGGCCCTCTCGCTCGGCGACGACCTCCTCGCGTTCATCACCTACGACGATCGGCAGGCGGCAGCGGCGAGGAAGGCGGGGCTGAGGGTCGAGACGCCGTAGGACCCCGCCCGTCTTGCCCGGCGAACGCAAGGGGATGACGGCGCCATGGGGCTGAACGAACGCCGCAACGCCTCTGGCGGCGGACGATGCGGCTCCGCTCGCCCCCTGACGCTCAGGGCTTCCAGTCAGGGACGCTGACCCCGGTAGAACCGTGGGGAGCAATGAGCCTCATCGAGAACGGCGGTCCGGGCGTGATCACGTAGATTCCGTCCGTGGACGTCGACCCGGTGCCGCCGACGACCCCGATGAGCTGGCTGTCGTCGGGCGACCAGCGCAGGCCGACGGAGAAGAAGAAGGCGCTCTCGGACGCCAGGACCGTCCTGTCGCCGAGGACCTCGGGCTCCTCGGTCAGGTCGACCTCGTACTTCAGGAGGTCGTGGGTCTCGTTCTCGTTGTCCTTGCGGAAGACCAGCCCGTCGTGCTCCCGGCCCCACGAGACCGGCGGCGACATCCTCGAGGCGTCGAACTCGGGCGGCGCGAAGAGCCACGCGTGGCCGAGGGACGGAGACCCGGAGTCGAAGGTCACGTCGAAGACGTAGACGTTGTCGTAGACCTCGTACCGGTGCTGGAGCGCCGAGAGGTGCGCGCCGTCGCGGGACCAGGCCGCGAAGCTCCAGAGGTCGGTCCCCTGGGCGTTCAGGCCGCACGTCAGGCAGACGCGGCGTCCGGCGAGGACGGGCGCGCCGAGGCTGAGGTCGACGGCCCAGAGGTTGGACCGGAACGGCGACGTCTCGGCGATGCAGGAGCCGTCGGCGTTCCGTGCGTCCACGTAGACGAGCCAGTAGCCGTTGCCCCCGAGGACCGGCCGCCACGCCGACCAGCTCTGGTACGCGGTGCACGTCGAGGCCACGGTCGTCAGGCCGGTGCCGTCGTTCCGGATCACGCGGACCGAACCCTTCTCGCTCGCCTTCGTGTAGAAGGCGATCCACTGCCCGTCGGGCGCCCACCGGGGGTAGGAGTTCGCGACGCCGCTGGCCCCGGCCAGGAGGAGCGTCTTGCTGCCACCGTCCGTCCTCATGAGCATGAGGTCGCTGCGGCCCGTGTTCCCGTTCGCCCCCTGGGCGTAGACGATCTCGCAGGCCGTGCAGCCCGCCGGGGTCGGCGTCGGCGTGGGCTTCGGGGGCTTCGCGGCTCCGGCGTAACCAGGCGAGAGGAGCCCTGCCAGGAGCCCGGCGCAGAGCGAGGATTCGATGGCTTTTCGCATGGTGACCTCCTCGGGCGACGGCTGTCGCCGCGAACTGTCGGTCAAACCGATTTCGTCTCTTTCGGATGCCGCGGCGCGCGTCTCGCGCGATCACGGGACGCGGAACGGAAGCGGCGGAACCCGATGCTGCCTCCCGTGGAGAGGGGCGGACAGGCGATAGAAGTCACTCGCCGGGCGGCGGCGCCCTCCGTGCCACGCTCACGGAGTAGTTGAGGTCGCTTCCGCCCGCGTAGGTCCAGTCGTGCGCCGTGCCGTAGGCCATGACGGCGAGGCCATCCGGCCCGATGCGGAGGTCCCCTGGCGGCGCGCTCCAGACGTTCCAGTCGATGAACTCGGCGTTCCACCCCTGGCTCCCCGGCGCTCGGACGAGCATTCGGAAGTTCCTGGACTCCATGTACGAGATGAACACCGTCCCCGCCCCGTCGATGGCGAAGGTGAGGCCTCCCAGTGAGTTCCCCTCGACGACGGGCTCGCAGGACCAGGTGCCGGAGGCTCGCCTGCAGAACTCGATCCGACTGTTGGCTGTGTCGGCGTCGTAGTAGCGGCCGACGGCGGCGAAGTCGTTCCGGCTCGGGTCGAACGCCACGCGGGTGTCGTTCAGGGAGCTCCACGGGGCACCCGGGTTGGCGCCCGCCTGCTCGATCGACCACGCGGCGCCGTTCCGGAGGGCGAATGCGAGGCGCCTCGTTCCGTTCGCCTCTTGCGCGAACGTCACGGCGGGGCGGGCGGCCTCGTCGAACGCGATCGAGGGCGCCAGGGCTCCAGTCACGGAAGATGCAACCGTAGCCGTGCTCCAGGAGTACCCGAGCCTCTCCGCGACGCGCAGCGTCGTGCTCCCTCCCTTGGTGTAGAGATAGGCGACCATCGTGTTCGGGCTCCCGGGGGCGAAGCCGAGGGCGTTTGCCCCGATGGTCCCCGTCGCTATGGTCTCTGTCGTCCAGCCGCCCGCCGTCCCCCGATAGACGCGGAGCTCCGGTTTGACGCCCGGGACGAGGCTCGACACGGTGGCCTCGCCGGACCAGGGATCCATCGCGAAGTCGTAGTTCCAGTTCCCGTCGTCGACGGTAATCGGGATCGGCTCGAGAACCCACCCGCTGCTCGTCCGGCGTGCGAGCGCAGGGACCTGCTTGATGTAGAAGATGACGGGATACCCTTCGCCGTCGAAGTCCAGGCGGGGCGGCGCGTACATTCGGCACGCCGTGCCCAGGACGGGACACGCATCGACGATCTCCGGGATCCACGGAGCGGACTCCCCCTCAGGCGGATACGGACCGCTCCGGAATCTGAGCTGAAGCGACGAATCAGGGAGCGCGGACCAGTTGGGTCCCTGAGGAGACGCGTCGACCGTCCGAAGGGCGACCCAGTATTCCGTCTCCGGGGCGAGGAAGGAGACCCTGAGGGTCTCCTGCGTACCCGGTGCATTGGCAGCGGGCCGGGCGTAGTAGATGTGGCAAGGGTCGTTCCGGATACCCGTCATGGTGTCGTCGACCCAGATGTCCATCGTGAAAGGGCCGCAGTCCGCTTTGCGGACGCGCAGGTCGTACTGCGTCGCCGGGCCGCTGCTGGCGTCGTACCCGTCATTCGCAGGAGCGGTCCAACGGAGAAAAGCGGTGTTGAAGCCGACCTGGCCTTCGACGGCCTGGAGGTCCGTGACGATTCCCGGCGGGGTCAGGTCGCCACCCGTCACCTTGACGTTTACCTTGAACAGCTCGGTCCCCTTGCCCGTCCGGCTGCCGCTCGTGACCTGGATGTCGAACTTCAGCGTGGTCTGGGCGTCGGGGGCGACGTCGATCGTCGCCTCGAGGGCCTTGGGGTTCTTGTACTTGACGCTCTTGACGGTGATGCCGCCGGGGTTCGTCGTCCCGGTGACGAAGAAGGCGACTTTGGAGCCCTTGTCGAAGCCCCCTCCCGAGACGGCGACGACGAG
>JBDIBE010000084.1:0-11114 GCA_039812785.1 Thermoanaerobaculia bacterium
AACGTCCTCGTCCACGAGACGCTCCACTCGCTGGGTCTCGGCGAGAACCCGCCCCGCTCCGAGGAGATCACCGAGGCCGTAGCGCGGCGCTGCGGCCGCTGACGCGCGCGGCTCCCAGACGCTTCGCAGGAAGTCCCCCTCCCGCTCCCAGCTTCCGCTCAGGCGGCACGCAGTTCTCGCGCTGCAGCTTTGCGGGCGAGCACCCGGACGCGGTCGCGGCCCTTCCTGACGGCGCCCCGCCCGGGGGGAGGCCGTCATGGCCGGACGCGTTCGCGGAGCGAGCCTGTGGAGGGTCTGCGCGGTCGCCGCCGCCCTGCTCCTTCCGGGAGCGGCGGAGGGAGCGGACCCGGGCGCCCTGCCCGAGGTCGACCCGCGGCTCGGCGGGTATGTCGCCGAGATCGTCGCGCGCGCGGCGCGGAGGTTCGAGGGGCCCGGCTGCTCCGGCCTCCTCCTCGCGTTCGACGACGTCCGTACGGGCCGCCCGCTCGCCGAGACCCTCCGCGCCTCGGGGAGGACGGCCGGGGAGCACTTCGCCTCGATCCGCTTCTACTCCGGCGACGAGCGCGTCCAGTGCCGCTGGCGCGAGACCTGGGCCTGGGCCGCGGTCGGCTCCGACGCCGTCTTCGTCTGCCGCAGCCGCTTCACGGACCTCGCGAAGAAGAGCGAGAAGGCCGCCGCGAACATCCTCGTCCACGAGGCCCTTCACACGCTCGGCCTCGGCGAGAACCCGCCCAGCTCCCGCGAGGTCACCGCCGCCGTCCACGAGCACTGCGGCCGCTGAGCGGCGGCTCGCGTCAGCTGCCCGACTTCGTCGCCGTGGAAGGGCTCGCGTCGAAGTAACGATAGGAGACCCTCACGCAGCCGAGCGCGATCTCGTCCCCGTCGTGGAGGGAGACGGGGTCCGTCGCGCGGGTCCCGCCGACGAACGTCCCGTTCCGGCTCCCGAGGTCGACGATCTCCGCGACGCTCCCGCGCACCGTCACTCGCGCGTGGGCGCGGGAAACCGACTCGTGGCCCAGCCAGACGGAGGCCTCGCGGACCCGCCCGAGGACGTTCTCGCCCTCGCCGAGCTGGAAGGTCTGGACGCCCCAGACGAGGACGTGGCGCACCGGCTCGGCGTGCCGCCTCTCCTCGTCGACCGGGGCGTCGAAGGCGTAGCCGAAACCGTGGACCGTCCGGATCAGCGGGGTCGGCCCGTGCCCGTCGCCGAGCGCCCGGCGGATCTCCTTCACGAGGGAGTCGATGTTCCCCTCGGTCACGAAGACCGCGGGCCAGAGCGTCTCCTGGATCCTCAGGCGCGAGACGGCGGCGGGTCGCTGCTCGAGGAGGAGCTCGAGGAGCGCGTACGCCTTGGGTGTCAGGTGAACCGTCTCTCCCGCCCGGAGGACGCGGCGCGCGTCGCCTTCGAACGTCACGTCCCCGAAGCGGAGCCTCAACGTCACCCTCCCACGTCGCCTTCCAGGATCCGGTACGTGAGGCGGATCTCCCCGACCCCGATGACGTCGCCGTCCTCGAGGACGACCCGCCCTCGGACCGCCTCCCCGCCCCGGAACGTCGAGCCGCTCCGGGTCAGGTCCTCGAGCTCGGCCCTGTCGTCGGTGACGACGATCCGCGCGTGCTCGTGCGCGACGGACGGGTGCCCGAGGCGCACCGCGGCCGTCTTCTCGCGCCCGAGGACGTTCCCTCCCGGGGCGAGCTCGACGTGCTGGAGGCCGCGGAAGAGGACGTGCCGCGGGCTGCGCGGCAGCTCGTGCGCCTCGCCGTCGAAGGCGTAGCCGAACCCGTGGACCGTCCGGATCCAGGGCGAGCCCGACGCCGGAGCCCCGAGCCCCTGACGAAGCTCGCTCACGACGGAGGCGAGCCCTCCGGGCTGCGCGTCTCCGCCGGGCCAGAGCGCCTCGGTGATCTCCTCGCGCGCGACCGCCTCTGGCCTTCGTTCGAGGAGGAGGGCGAGGAGCTCGAACGCGCGCGAGGAGACGTGGACGGGCGAAGCTCCGCGGTAGAGCAGCCTCCGGCGTCCGTCGAAGGAGAGATCGCCGAACCGGAGCTTCATTCCAGGGGGCCCTCCCTCGGATCCGCTTCGCGTCGCGCTTTCCATGACCTCTTTCTGCAATCTGGCACCGGGGGAGGCAGCCCGGGTAGCCTTTTCGGCCTTCCCCAGAGGAATCCGATGCCGCCGCAAGGAGCAGGCAGCCCCGCGGATCACGCCCCGGCGCGCGCCTCTCCCTGCGTCGAGGTCTCGGTCGAGCCCGTCCGGTAGACGAGAAGGACGTTCCCGAGCCGGAGCTCGTCCCCGTCGGCGAGCACGACGCGCCCCCGGACCAGCTCGGAGCCGCGGAGCGTCCCGTTGCGGCTCCCCAGGTCCTCGAGGAAGGCCTCGGCCCCTTCGACGGTGATCCGGGCGTGCTCGCGCGAGACGGAAGGGTGGCCGATCCAGACGTCCGCGGCCCGCTCCCGCCCGACGACGTTCGCTCCCTGCGCGAGGAATATCTCGGCGGCCCCCCAGAGGAGGACGTGGCGGAACTCCGCGGGCTCGGAGGCCGCGACCTCGTGGACGCGCGCCTCGAAGGCGTAGCCGAACCCGTGGACCGTCCGGACGAACTCGGCCCCGCGCGCGTGGTCGCCGAGGGCGTTGCGGACCTCGTTGACGAGCGCCGGGAGGTTCGTCTCGGAGACGAACGTCCTCGGCCAGAGGGCCTCCTGGATCTCCGCCTTCGCCACGGCGTCGGGCCTGCGGGCGAGGAGGAGCTCGAGGAGCTGGAACGCCTTCGGAGAGACGTGAACGACGTCGGGGCCGCGGAGAAGGAGCCGCCGCCCCCCGTCGAACGTCATCTCTCCGAAACGAAGTCGCATTCGGTCTCCCGCGCGGCGATGGCTCCATTCTACAGGCTCCCGGGCGCAACGCCTCGTGCCGGAAAACGGCACACGCGCAGGTTGACCGCGCACCTTCCGCACGACTAACCTGTCACGCGAAGCGAACAGGAGGCACGTACTCGCGGGCGCGTCGACGAACCGTCGCGCCCCCGGAGGTCACGGGTTGACGCTCGCCGCAGGTCGGAAGCTCGGTCCGTACGTCGTCCTCGCGCCGATCGCGGCCGGGGGAATGGGGGTCGTCTACCGGGCCCGCGATACGCGGCTCGAGCGCGACGTCGCCTTCAAGGTCCTCCCCGAGAGCCTCGCCGCGCACCCCGTCGCCCTCGCGCGCTTCGAGTCGGAGGCGAAGGCCGTCGCGGCGCTCTCGCATCCGGGCATCGTCGCGATCCACGACTTCGGCCAGATCGAGGGGACGACCTTCGCCGTCTCCGAGCTCCTCGAGGGCGAGACGCTCCGCGCGGTCGTCTCCCGCGGCGCCCTCCCCCTCCCCCGCGCGCTCGACGTCGCGTCGCAGGTTGCCGAGGCCCTCGCCGCCGCCCACGCGCAGGGGCTCGTCCACCGCGACCTGAAGCCCGAGAACGTCTTCCTCCTTCGCGACGGGCGCGTGAAGCTCCTCGACTTCGGCATCGCGGTCCGCGCCGCGCCTCTTCCAGCCCCGGAGGAAGGGGCCGCCCTCTCGACCGACCCGGTCCTCGACGAGGCGGGCCGGGCCGCGGGGACCGCGGCATACATGTCGCCCGAGCAGGCGCGAGGCCTCGCCGTCGACGCCCGCTCCGACCAGTTCGCCTTCGGCGTCCTCCTCCACGAGATGCTCGCGGGGAGCCGACCGTTCCAGGGCGCGACGCCGATCGAGGTCCTCTCGTCCATCCTGAAGAGCCCGCCCGCGGCCCTGCGCGAGAAGGCGCCGGGGCTCCCCGAACGGGTCCAGTGGATCGTCGACCGCTGCCTCTCCAAGGACCCGGCGGAGCGCTACGCCTCGACGCAGGACCTCGCACGCGACGTGCGTGACGCCCGAGCGGCCCTCGCGGACCGCTCCGGGCCGTATCCCATGCCGCGGCCCATCCGGCAGGGCTCCCGGCCCGCGGCCGTCGCGGCGCTCGCCCTCCTCGTCGCCCTCGGCTTCGGCGCGGGCCGCTGGACCTCCGACGCGCGGGCCGACCGGGCCTTCCACGAGACGCTCGCGAGCCGGTCGTTCCAGCGCGTCACCGAGCGCCGGCTCGGGGCGCACCGGCCCGACATCTCTCCCTCCGGCCTCCAGCTCGCGTACTCCGGGCTCACCGAGCGGGGCGACACGGACATCTTCGTCCAGAGCGTGGCGGGCGGACGGGCCGTCTCGATCACGTCGGACCGGCCAGGCGACGACGACGAGCCGGCCTTCTCGCCCGACGGCTCGCTGATCGCCTTCCGCTCCTCTCGCGACGGCGGCGGCCTCTTCGTCGTCGAGCCGCTCGGCGGCTCGCCGCGGCGCGTCACGACCTTCGGTCACGACCCAGCGTGGCATCCCGACGGGCGCCGGATCGTCTTCGCGACCGCGGCCACGCAGAGCCCGTACAGCCGGCTCGGCGGACGAAGCGAGCTCTGGGTCGCCGACCTCGCGAACGGGGCGATCCGGCGGATCTTCGAGGGCGACGCGATGCAGCCGAGCGTCTCGCCGAACGGCCTGAGAGTCGCGTTCTGGGCGAGGCGGCGCGGGCTCGCCCGGCGCGACCTCTTCACGGTCCCGGTGGAGGCGGACAGCCCCGTCGCGCCCGTCGCCGTGACCGACGACGAGGCCGTCGACTGGTCCCCGTTCTGGTCCGCCGACGGCCGGTACCTCCGCTTCGGGTCGGACCGCGACGGCACGATGAACCTCTGGCAGGTCGCCGTCGACGAGGCGAGCGGGCGGCCCCTCGGCGCCCCCGAGCCGCTTTCGGTCCCCGCGACCCACGCCGGGCCGTTCCGCGCGAGCCGCGACCAGAGGACGATCGTCTACGAGGCCGGCACGGCGGGGTTCGACCTCGAGAAGGTCCCGCTCGGAGGCGACGGCCTCCCGTCGGGCCCGCCGATCGTCCTCCTCTCCGACCTCGAGGGGATCAGCGACCCGAGCGTCTCGCCCGACGGGCGGCTCGTCGCCTTCTCGAGCTTCCCCGCGACGGAGGACCTCTGGGTCGTCGGGGCAGACGGCTCGGGCCTTCGCCGCATCACGGCCGGCCCCTTCCGCGACCGGGCCCCGGCCTTCTCGGCCGACGGAGGGAGGCTCTTCTTCCATTCCGACCGCTCCGGGAAGTTCGAGATCTGGGAGATCCGCCTCGACGGCAGCGGGCTCGTCCCATTCACGCGATGCCGCGAGGAGCAGCCCTTCGGCGCGCTCCCCTCGCCCGACGGACGATTCGTCGCGGCCTGCACCGGGAGCGAGGGGGCGCACCTCCTTCCCGTCTCACGCACGCCGGACGACCCCCTCCCGGCCCCGCTGCCGAGACCTGAGCCCGAGCGGCGTTTCGAGGCGTCGGCCTTCTCGCCCGACGGGCGCCTCCTCGCAGGCCACGCGATCGCCCCGGACGAGACGTACGACGGCGCCTTCCTCCTCGACCTCGCCTCGGGCGCCTACCGCTCCCTCGCGCCGGACGGCGCCTGGCCGGTCTTCGCGCCCGGCGGCCGCCGCCTCTATCTGCTTCGCCAGCACGCCCGGCTCGACCGCGCCGAGGTCGCGCTGATCGACCTCGAAGGGGGCGGCACCCGGCGCGTCCTCCCGCCCGAGCCCGAGACGCCCGTCGTCGCCTTCCAGCTCGCGCCCGACGGCTCCGCGCTTTTCCTCGTGAGGGAGCGGACCCGCCTGCAGGTCTGGATCGGGAGGCTTCCCTGAGGGCGAGGGCCCGGGTCCTCCCGCGCCTCAGGCGCGGTACGCCTCCACGAGGGCGTCCATCCTCTCCCCGCCCCGCAGCTGGCGCGGCCGCTCGAACCCCGCCTCGAGGAGCCACCCGGAGAGCTCCGCGTACGTGAAGGTCCCTCCGTTCTCCGTCCCGAGGAGCATGTTCACGGCGAAGAGCGCGCCCGCGCGCGGCGCGGTCCGGTCGGGGGACATGACGTGGTCGCGGAGGACGATCCGGCCTCCCGGCACGAGCGCGTCGCGGACCTTCCGGAACAGCGCGACGTTCTCCTCCGGGCCGAGCATGTGGACGATCGCCGAGACGAAGGCGAGGTCGTGCCCGCCGGGAAGGGGGTCGCGCCTGAGGTCGCCCGCGACGAGGTCGAACCGGTCGAGCAGCCCGGCCGCGGCGACGTTCGCCCTCGCGATCTCCACGACGGACGGGAGGTCGAAGAGCGTCGCCCGGAGCCCGGGGACGGCCCTCGCGAACGCGAGGGCGTAGGTCGCCGGGCCGCCTCCCACGTCGAGGAGGCGTCGCGCCCCGCCCGCGCCGACGGCGGCGACGAGGCTGTCGGCCTGCGGCGCGGCGATGACGTTCATCGCGCCGATGAAGGCGCGGGTCGCCGCGTCGCCGTCCACCGGCGCGAGCCTCCGGCCGGCGACCTTCTCCGTGAGCCGCGACCAGCGGTCCCAGACGCCGAGGGAGTAGAGGGCGAGCGGGTGCAGGCTCCTCTCCCCCCGCGCGGAGAGGTACGGAGCGAGCTGCGGCGCGGTCCGCCACCGTCCCTCGCCCTTCTCGAGCAGGCCCATCGCCGCGAGCGCGTCGAGCAGGATCGCGAGCGCGCGCCGGTCGGCCCCGAGCGACGTCGCGGCCTCCTCGAGCGCGAGGGGCCTCTCCTCGAGAAGCGTGAACAGGTCGAGCTCGGCGGCCGTCAGGAAGACGCGCGCCTCCATGAAGCTCCGGGGCAGCGCGGCGAGGGACTCGGGCGTGTGCGTCGTCACGCCGCGAGTCTAGGCCCCGACCGGGGTCGCCCCCGCACGGGGTCACCCCCGCGTGGGGTCAGGTCTTGATTTTCTATTTTACGGAGGACGCCGGACGCCGCCCCCCCGCGACGGCGAGCGCGATCCCGCCGAGGATCGCCGCGGCGCAGAGGACGAGCCGCGGGGAGAGCTCCTCGCCGAGGACGGCGACCGCGCCGAAGGCGGCGAGAGGCGGCACCGAGAGCTGGACGAGCGCGGCGCGCGTCGCCGTGAGCCCGCGGAGCGCGGCGTACCACGCCGCGTAGCCGAGGCCCGAGGCGAGGGCCCCCGAGGCGACGGCGAGGAGGGCGCCCGCGACGGTGATCCGCGGCGGCGAGAGCGGCGCCGCGACGAGGCTCGCGAGGAGCGCCATCGGGGCCGCGCCCGCAAAGCGCACGGCGTTCGCGGCGAGCGGGTCGCCGCCGCTCGTCCGGCCGAAGAGCGAGTAGACGCCCCACGCCACGCCCGCGCCGAGCATGAGGAGCGAGCCGGCGACGTCTCCCCCGGTGCGCGCGCCGGGGAACGTCAGGACGGCGAGGCCCGCGAGGGCGAGGGCGAGGCCGGCCCACTCGGCGGCGCGCGGCCTCTCGCCGGCCGCGAGCCCGCGCCCGACCATGGTCGCCTGCACCGCGCCGAAGAGGAGGAGCGCGCCGAGCGCCGCGGGGATGCGGACGTAGGCCAGGGAGAAGCCGAGCGCATAGGCGAAGAGCGCGGCCGACGCGCGGAGGTCGCGCGTGGCCGACGACGCCGTCCCGCGGGCCCGCGCGAGGAGGAGCAGGACGAGCGCGCCGGAGGCGAGGCGGAGCGTCGTGAAGCTCGCCGCGTCGACGAGCCCGCGGCCGAGGGCCGCGCGGCAGAGGAGCGAGTTCGCGGCGAAGGCGGCGATGGCCGCCGCCGTGAGGCCGAATGTCGCAGGCTTCATCGGTGCTTCGAGAGGCCGGAGGATACGCCGCGATCCCGCCTATGATCGCCGGCGGCCGCACTGCGTCGCGGCCGGAAAGGGAACGCATGCGCCTTCGCGCCCTCGCGCCGCTCGCCCTCTTCGCCCTCGCCGTCGTTCCGGCCGCGGCTCCCGCCGCCTCCCCTGCCGGCCCTACGAAGATGCTCACGCAGCCGGCCCTCTCCGCCGACCGCGTCGCCTTCGTCTACGGCAACGACGTCTGGACGGCCCGCCTCGACGGCTCGGGCGTGGCGCGGATCACTTCGGGCCCGGGCGTGAAGTCGAGCCCGGCGTTCAGCCCCGACGGGACGCTCCTCGCCTTCACGGCCGAGCTCGACGGGAACCCGGACGTCTACCTCGTCCCGGCCGCGGGAGGCGTGCCGAAGCGGCTCACGTGGCATCCGTCGCGCGACACGGTGCAGGGCTTCACGCCCGACGGCAGGGCCGTCCTCTTCGCCTCGCCGCGCGAGGCGGTCAACAACCGGCACGACCAGCTCTACACCGTGCCGGTCGAGGGCGGGATGCCGACGAAGCTCCCGATCCCGAACGCCTCCCGCGCCGTCTTCTCGCCGGACGGGAAGACGATCGCCTACACGCCGAACCGCCCCGCGCACCTCCAGTGGAAGCGCTACCGCGGCGGCACCGTCTCGCGAATCTGGCTCTACGACGTCGCGACGCACGCCGTCGTGAAGGTCCCGCAGCCCGAGACGCGGTGCAACGACCTCAACCCGGCCTGGCTCGGCGGAACGCTCTACCTCACCTCCGACCGCGACGGCGAGTTCAACGTCTACGCGTACGACCCGAAAGCGGGGCGCCTCGCGAGGCTCACCGCGCACGACGACTTCCCCGTCCTCGCCGCCGCGGCCGCGAACGGGAAGGTCGTCTACGAGCAGGCGGGCCTCCTCCACCTCTTCGACCCCGCGACGAAGAAGGGGGCGCCGATCCCGGTCACGGTCAACGCCGACCTCCTCGAGACCCGCCCGCGGTGGGCGAAGGGGGCGAAGTGGGTCCGCGGGGCGTCGCTCTCCCCCTCGGGCGCGCGCGTCGCCCTCGAGTTCCGCGGCGAGATCGTGACCGTCCCCGCCGAGAAGGGGGACCCGCGCTACCTCACGAACACCACCGGCGCGAACGAGCGCGAGCCGGCCTGGTCGCCCGACGGGACGTCGATCGCGTACGTCTCCGACGAGAGCGGCGAGTACGAGCTCGTCGTCGCCGCGCAGGACGGCAAGGGGACGCCGCGGAGGATCAAGGTGCCCGGGAGCGGATTCTACGACCGGCTGGCCTGGTCGCCCGACTCGAGGAAGATCGCGCTCACCGACAACTCCTGGAGCCTCTGGGTCGTCGACCTCGCCTCGGGGAAGGCGACGAAGGCCGCCTCGGAGAGGCTCTACGCCCCGCAGAAGACGCTCATGGCGAGCTGGTCTCCCGACTCGCGCTGGGTCGCCTACACGCTCGGCGGCCCGACGTACGTGAGGTCTCTCCACGTCTTCGACACCGTCGAGGGGAAGTCGTTCCCCCTGACCGACGGGATGTCGGACGTCTCCGAGCCGGTCTTCGACAAGGGCGGCAAGCTGATCTGGTTCCTCGCCTCGACCGACGCCGGCCCGCAGCGGAACTGGTTCTCGCTCAACAACCAGGACGTCGACGTCACCCGCGCGATCTACGTCGCGACGCTGAAGGCCGGGACACCGTCGCCCCTCGCGAAGGAGAGCGACGAGGAGAAGGGCGAGGCCGCGAAGGACGAGAAGAAGGACGCGGCCGCGAAGCCCGCCGACGGCAAGGGCGGAAAGGACGCCCGGAAGGACGAGGCGAAGAAGGAGGAGAAGAAGCCGGAGCCGGTCGTCATCGACCGCGACGGGTTCGACCTCCGGATCGTCGACGTCCCGGTCCCGCCCGCGTCGATCTCCGACCTCACCTCGCCGAACGCGGGCGAGGTCTGGTTCCTCCGCGAGGCCGACGGGAAGACGGCGCTCTGGAAGTGGGACGTGAAGAGCCGGAAGGCCGAGACGATCGCCCCCGACGTCGACGGCTACGAGGTCTCCTTCGACGGGAAGAAGCTCCTGACGAAGGTGAAGGACTCGTGGTCGGTCGGCGCCGCCGGGAAGAAGGGCGACGGCAAGCCGGGCGAGGGCGACGGCCGGCTGAAGATCGACGCCGTTCAGGTGCGCGTCGACCCGCGCGCCGAGTGGCCGCAGATCTTCGACGAGGTCTGGCGGATCAACCGCGACTACTTCTACGACCCCGGGATGCACGGGCGCGACTGGAAGGCCGTGAAGGCGAAGTACGCGCCTTTCCTCCCCTGGCTCTCCTCGCGCGGCGACCTGACCCGGCTCATCCAGTGGATGTGCAGCGAGCTCGCCGTCGGCCACCACCGGACGTCCGGCGGCGACGTCTTCGACGAGGCCACGCCGGTGCCGGGGGGCCTCCTCGGCGCCGACTACGAGGTCGCCAGCGGCCGCTACCGGTTCAAGAAGGTCTTCGGCGGTCTCAACTGGAACCCCGAGCTCCGCGCCCCGCTCAGCGAGCCGGGCGTCGAGGTGAAGGCGGGCGAGTACCTCCTCGCGGTGAACGGGAAGGAGCTCGCGCCCCCCGAGAACCTCTACGCGCGGTTCGAGGCGGCCGCCGGGAAGATCGTCGAGATCACGGTCGGCCCGACGCCGGACGGGAAGGGCTCGCGGTCCCTGAGCGTCGTCCCCGTCGCCAGCGAGGCGGCCCTGCGCAACCGCGACTGGGTCGAGGGGAACCTCGCGAAGGTCGAGAAGGCCACGGGCGGCCGCGTCGCGTACGTCTACGTCCCGAACACCGCCGGCCTCGGCCACACCTACTTCAAGCGCTACTTCTACCCGCAGGCCTGGAAGGACGCGATCATCGTCGACGAGCGCTTCAACGGCGGCGGCAGCGTCGCCGACTACTACATCGAGGCGCTCCGGCGCGAGCCGATCGCCTGGTGGACGTTCCGCTACGGCGACGACATGAAGACGCCGAGCGCCTCGATCCAGGGCCCGAAGGTGATGCTCATCGACGAGACCGCCGGCTCCGGCGGCGACCTTCTCCCGTGGATGTTCCGGAAGTTCAAGGTCGGGACGCTCGTCGGCCAGCGGACGTGGGGCGGCCTCGTCGGCATCCTCGGCTTCCCGGTGCTGATGGACGGCGCGAACGTCACCGCCCCGAACCTCGCGTTCTGGGCGCCGGAGGAGGGCTTCGGCGTCGAGAACGTCGGCGTCCCGCCCGACGTCGACGTCGAGCAGACGCCGGCCGACGTCATCGCCGGGCACGACCCGCAGCTCGAGAGGGCGATCGCGATCGTCCTCGAGCAACTAAAGAAGAGCCCGCCCCAGGCTCCGAAGAGGCCGCCGTTCCCCGTCCGGTAGGCCGTCCGGAGGCGCGGCGCCCGCGGGCGCCGCGCCTCCGCGGGCCGGGCTCCCCCGCCTAGGC
>JBDIBE010000085.1:0-11101 GCA_039812785.1 Thermoanaerobaculia bacterium
ACGCCTCGCCGCGCCCCTGCCGGTCCGTCGGCGCGGAGGCCGACGGCGCCCTTTCGTCCTCCGTCGCGGCCGCGTCCGCCGGCGATGGGGCCGGCGCGGGCGCTCCTTTCCGGGACGACTCGAGGACGCGGGTGGCCTCTTCGCCGGAGGCCTTCAGCTTCACGCGGTCCCCGAGCGGCGGCGTCTCGAAGGGGCGGGGCGTCGGAGCGGCCTTCGGCGCCGCGGGCGCCGCCCCCGCGCCCCCCGGCTCGTTCGCCCGTCGCGTCGCCTCGTCGTCGACGCGCGCGGCGGGGATCGAGACGAGCGTCCCCGACCCGGCGAGCCTGCCGACGAGCCTCCCGGAACGGAGCTCGGGCTTCCCGCCGAACGTGACGCGAGCGCCGTCCTTCTGGACGACGGTCCAGGAGGCCGCGGGGGCCGCGGGGGCCGCGGCCGCCGCCGCGACGGCCGCGACGATCGCGAGGGGCAGGAGCGATCTCTTCATGTCGCCTCCGAGAGGAGCCTCTCCGCCGCCCCGAGGCCGCGGAGCGTCCTCACGCCGTGCCAGCAGAAGTCGTCGCCGGAGACGAGCGCGATTCGGGCGCGCGCGAGACGTCCGGCCCACTCCGCCCGGTCGGCCTCTCCGAAGCGGTACGGCTCGTCGGGGAGGACGAGGAGGCCGGGACCGATCGCCGCGAGCCGCTCCGCGTCCGTCGCGGGCCAGTCGCCGTTCCCGGCTGGGAAGACGTTGACGCCGCCGAACGTCTCGAGGAGGTCGCTGATGTAGGTGCCCCCGGCCGCAGCCATGAACGGCCCCTTCCAGACGAGGTAGGCGAAGCGCGTCTCGCGCGCGGGCCTCGCCGCGGCGAGCGCCTCCTCGACGGCGCGGGCCCACCCCTCGGCCGCCGCTTCCGCCCCGGTCAGCGCGCCGAAGCGCCGGAGGAGGGGCGGCACGTCGGCGACGCGGCGCGGGTGGCTCACGTCGACGCGGTGGCGCGCCGCGAGCGCCTCGACGTCGGGCGCCCGGTTCTCCTCGGCGTTGCAGAAGACGAGGTCGGGGTCGAGCGCCGCGATCGCCGCGTGGTCGGGGTTCTTCGTCCCGCCGACCCGGGAGATCCCCTCGAGCGCCTCGCGGGGGTGGACGCAGTAACGCGTCACCCCCACGAGGCTCCCGCCGAGGCCGAGGGCGACGAGGCTCTCGGTGATCGACGGGCAGAGGGAGACGATCCGCATCAGGCGGCGGGCTTCCTCCCGAGAAGCCGGTCGAGGACCTCCTTCGAGCTCTTCTTCACGTCCTCGTGAAGCGAGGCGCCGTGGGAGTCCATCGTGACGATGAGAGGGAAGTCCTTCACCTCGTAGATCCACATCGCCTCGGGGACGCCGAGCTCCTCGAGGTGCTTCACCCCGAGGACGCGGACGACCCGCTGCGCGAGGACCTGCGCGGCCCCCCCGTGGGCGTGGAGGTAGACGGCGCCGTGCTCCTTGAGGCCGGCGAGCGTCTTGAGGCCCATCCCTCCCTTGCCCACGACGCCGGCGAAGCCGTACTTCCCGATGACGGCGGCCTGGTAGGGCTCCTCGCGGATCGAGGTCGTCGGCCCGGCGGCGAGGACGCTCCAGGAGCCGTCCTTCTCCTTCCGCATGACGGGGCCGCAGTGGTAGAGGATCGAGCCCCTGAGGTCGAGGTCGGGGTACTCGGGCCAGCTCTTCGTCCAGAGCTTGTGGAGGGCGTCGCGCCCGGTGACCATGAGCCCCGAGATCTCCACGGCGTCGCCCCGCTTCAGGGAGCGGACCACCTCGGGAGAGAGGGGCGTCGTCAGCTTCCTCGCCTCGCTCATTGCGCGTACACCGCCTTTCCGGAGGGCGAGACCTCGACGGAGGCCCGCCGCGTCGCCCAGCACATGTAGCTCACCGAGACGAAGTACGACGCGGGGAGGCGCGCGAGGTGCGACATCTTCACGCCGAGGAGCGTCGTGCCGCCGCCGTAGCCCATCGGCCCGACGCCGAGCATGTTCGCCTTCTCGAGGAGCTCCTTCTCCGCGGCCGCGAGAGCCGGTTCGGGGCTCTCGTCGCCGAGCTTCCTGAAGAGCTGCTTCTTCGCCTCGGCCATGCCGCTCGCCCGGTCGCCGCCCATGCAGACCCCGAGGATCCCCGGGGCGCACCCCTTCCCCTGCGCCTGGTAGACCGCGTCGAGGACGATCCGCTTGACCCCCTCGAGGTCGCGGTCTGCGCCGAGCTCGGCGTTCGGGAGCGTGTAGGTCGCCCCGACGTTCTCGCAGCCGCCTCCCTTGAGGATGAGCTGGGCCCTGAGCCCGGCCTTCCCGTGCTCGTGGACGTGGACGATCGGCATGCCGCGGCCCGGCTCGTTCCCGGTGTTCTTCCCCGAGAGCGTGTCGACCGAGTTCGGGCGGAGGAAGCCCTTCGCCGTCGCGATGCCGACCGCCTTCTTCGCGGCCTTCTCGACCGCCGAGATCGAGACGCCGCGCGGAGCGGCGACCTCGAAGAGCGGCATCCCTGTGTCCTGGCAGACCGGCCGGGACGACGCCTCGGCGATCCTGGAGTTCTCGATGAGGACCCCGAGCGTCTCGCGGGCGATGGAGCCCTCGGCCTCGCGCTCCCGCGCCGCCTCGAGGGCTGCGAGGACGTCGGGAGGCATCGCCGTCGCCGCACGCCGGATCAGCTCGGTGAACGTCGCGACGAGCGCCTTCTCGCCGAACGGTTCGACGGGCCTTTCGGCCGGTTTCTTCGCCGGGGCCTTCCGCGCGGGCTTCTTCGCCGCGGCGGTCTTCCCCTTCGGCGGGGGGGCGGCCTTCCGCGCGGCGACGGGCTTCTTCGCCGTCGCCCCGCGGACCGGCTTCTTCGACTTCTTCTGAGCCATCTTTCGCGTGACCTCCGGCCGGCAAGCATAACTCCGCGCGAAGGCCCGTCCGGGGCTACTATCCGCGGCTTACCCGTTTGCGCGGCGATCCGAGCGGCAGGCGGGAGGAGGTGTACCCGGATGTCCAGCGTAAACGCGCCCGCCGCCGTCACGGTGAACGACTTCTCGCTGCAGGTCGCCACCGCGAACGGCTCCGGCTCCCAGACGGCGAACAACGTCCTCCTCCGTTCGATCTTCCGGATGGGGGTCCCCGTCTCGGGGAAGAACCTCTTCCCCTCGAACATCCAGGGGCTCCCGACCTGGTTCACGATCCGGGCGAGCCGCCACGGCTACATCGGGAGGAAGCGCGAGCTCGACGTCCTCGTCCTGATGAACCCCGAGACGGCCGCCGAGGACGCCCTCGCCGCCGCGCCCGGGACCTCGGTCGTCTACGAGAAGAAGCTCGCCGTCGAGAAGCTCCGCGACGACCTGAGGCTCTTCCCCGTCCCGTTCGGCGAGCTCGCCCAGAAGCTCCCTCTCCCGCCCGAGCAGGCGAAGCTCCGCCGCCTCCTCGTCAACATGGTCTACGTCGGCGTCCTCGCCGACCTGATGGGGATCGAGGTCGCCGAGATCGAGGCCGCGCTGAGGAAGCAGCTCGGCGGGAAGGCGAAGGCGATCGGCCTGAACCTCGCGGCCCTCCGCGCGGGGCTCGACTTCTCCGCCGCGACGTTCCCCGACAAGCTCCCCCACCGCGTCGAACGGATGGACGCCACCAACGGGAAGATCATCATCGACGGAAACGCGGCCTCCGCCCTCGGCTGCCTCTTCGGCGGGGCGACCGTCTGCACCTGGTACCCGATCACGCCGTCGTCCTCCCTCTGCGAGACGTTCATCGACCTCTGCGGCGAGCACCGCGTCGACCCGGCGACCGGCAGGAGCGCGGCCGCGATCGTCCAGGCCGAGGACGAGATCGCCTCGATCGGGATGGTCCTCGGCGCCGGCTGGGCCGGCGCACGGGCCTTCACGGCGACCTCCGGCCCGGGCATCTCGCTCATGTCCGAGTTCATCGGGCTCGGCTACTACGCCGAGATCCCGGCGGTCATCTTCGACGTCCAGCGGGTCGGCCCCTCGACGGGCCTCCCGACCCGGACGATGCAGGGCGACGTCCTCCTCTGCCGGACGAACTCGCACGGCGACGGCCGCCACCCCGTCCTCTTCCCCGCCTCCCCCGAGGAGTGCTTCGCGATGGCGCAGGAGGCGTTCGACCTCGCCGAGCGGCTCCAGGCCCCCGTCTTCGTCCTCTCCGACCTCGACCTCGGGATGAACAACTGGATGGCGGACCCCTTCCCCTACCCCGAGAAGCCGTTCGACCGCGGAAAGGTCCTCGACGCCGAGGGGGTCGAGAGGCTGAAGGAGACCTGGGGCCGGTACAAGGACCTCGACGGCGACGGCATCCCGTGGCGGACCCTTCCCGGGACGCCCCACCCCAAGGCGGCCTACTTCACCCGCGGCTCGGGGCACAACGAGATGGCCGCGTACACCGAAAAGCCGGGCGCCTACGTCGCGAACGTCGACCGCCTCGCGCGGAAGGAGGAGACGGCCCGAGGCCTCGTCCCCGGCCCCGTCTTCGAGGACCGCCCCGGAGCGAAGGCCGGCCTCCTCGCCTTCGGCACCTCGCACTACGGGACGACCGAGGGGCGCGACCGTCTCGAGAGGGAGCACGGCCTTCCGCTCGACTACGCGCGGCTCCGCGCGCTCCCCTTCTCCCGCGAGGCTCTCGAGTGGGTCGCGCGTCACGAGGTCGTCTACGTCGTCGAGCAGAACCGCGACGCCCAGCTCGCGACGCTCCTGCGCGACGAGGCGCCCGAGCTCGCCACCCGCCTCGTCTCCGTCCTCCAGTACGACGGCCTCCCGCTCGACGCGACGACCGTCGTGGACGGCGTCCTCTCCCACCGCGCCCTTCTCGCCGGAGGTGCCCGATGAGCGCGTCCGCCCCCGCCGCCCCGAAGACGAACCGCCTCGGCCTCCCGAAGGCCGACTACGAGGGGGGCAAGTCGACCCTCTGCCTCGGCTGCGGCCACGACGTCATCACGAAGCAGATCGTCACGGCCTTCTGGGAGATGGGCGTCCCGCCCCACAACGTCGCCAAGTTCTCGGGGATCGGCTGCTCCTCCAAGACGCCGGCCTACTTCCTGAACCGCGCCTGGGGCTTCAACGCCGTCCACGGCCGGATGCCCTCCGTCGCCACGGGCGCCCTCCTCGCGAACCCGGAGCTCGTCGGCATCGGCGTCTCGGGCGACGGGGACACCGCCTCGATCGGCATCGGGCAGTTCGTCCACCTCGTGAGGCGGAACATGCCTCTCGTCTACGTCGTCGAGAACAACGGCGTCTACGGCCTGACGAAGGGGCAGTTCTCGGCCACGGCCGACGTCGGCTCGACGCTCAAGGGGGGCGGCGCCAACGAGCTCCTCCCCGTCGACATCTGCGGCCTCTCCATCGAGCTCGGCTGCGGCTTCGTCGCGCGCTCCTTCTCGGGCGACATGAAGCAGCTCCAGGCGATCCTCCAGGCCGCGATCGCGCACCGCGGGACGGCCGTCATCGACGTCATCTCCCCCTGCGTCACCTTCAACGACCACGAGGGCTCCACGAAGAGCTACAAGTACTCGAAGGACCACGAGGAGCCGCTCCACGAGATCGGCTTCGTACCCTACTTCGACGACACGCTCGCCGAGATCCCGCCAGGCGAGGTGAAGGACGTCGCCTTCCCCGACGGGAGCCACGTGCGGTTCCACTCGGTCGCCCGCGACTACGACCCGACGGACAAGGACAAGGTCCTCGCCACGCTCCACGAGAGCCGCAAGGCGAAGGAGTTTCTGACCGGCATCCTCTACCTCGAGCCGGAGAAGCCGAGCTTCGCGCGGATCCTCAACACCGTCGAAGAGCCGCTCACGACGCTCGGCGAGGAGCGGCTGCGCCCCTCCCGCGCGGGGCTCGAGGCGATCCTGGAGGGCTATCGCTGACGGCGGGCCGGCCTTCCCGTGGCCCCGCGCGGGGCCACGGGAAGGCCAGGGAGCGACACCGGAGATTGCGTTGTCCGATAATCGGCCAATGAAGCTCCGTGACCTCCTCCCCGCCCTCCTCGCTCCGGCCCTCCTCGCCGTCGGCTGCGCCTCCACCGGGGGCGGGTCCGACGCGCCCAAGGTCCTCAACCGGCAGACGATGGGCCCGCCCGTGAAGAGCATCGGGCTGCTCGACGCGAGGAGCCCGATGGGCGCGACGCAGCGCTCCTTCACCTCCGGCGTCTCCGCCTCGGCGGCCGCCCGCCTCAGCCAGGAGCTCTTCCGCCGCTCGCAGAGCAAGGGCGACGTGGTCTTCGTCGACGCGCGGGGGCTCGGCCTGAAGCCGGCCGACCTCGCGACGAAGACGGAGGCGATGACGGCCGGCCTGAACGGCGTCGGCGCCGACGCCTGGGGCGGGATCCGCCTCCTCGGCTGCGGCGCGAACGAGCGAAGCCAGCAGGTCACCCGCGGGAGCGGCGCCTCGGCGGTGACCGTCATCGAGTACTGGTGGGAGGGCTCCTGCTCGGCCGAGCTGACGGTCGTCGACGCCGACGGTAAGGCGCTGACGACGTTCGAGGTCGAAGGGCGCAACGAGAGCCCGCGTAACGAGCGGCGCGAGGGCCAGTCGGTGCAGGAGCAGGTCTACTGGGCCTCCGTCGACGACGCCGCCAAGCGCCTCATCGACGGGGCGAACCGGAAGAAGCTCCGCCAGACGGTGCCGTTCGACACCGCGGCGCCGCTCGCGACCGAAGGGCTCGCCGAGATCGACGCCGGCCGCCTCCCGGCCGCGAGGACCCTCTGGGAGGGCGCCCTCGCCGCGAACCCCTCCGCCGCCGGCCTCCGCTTCAACCTCGGGGCCGTCTGCGAGGCGCTCGGCGACGCCGCCGCCGCGAAGGCGAGCTACGAGGAGGCGCTCAAGCTCGCCCCCGCCGACCTGAAGTCGAAGAAGGCGCTCGCGCGCCTCGCCGCGGCCGCCGCGGCGCCCGTGAAGAAGTAGCGAACCGACGGGCGGGGCGGCGCGCCGCGCGCGCCGCCCCGCGCTCGCCCCGCCCTCCGCATCGCGCGAGAATGGCCGGATGATCCGACACCGCCTCTCCGCGGTCCTCTTCCCGGCCCTCGCCGTCGCCCTCGCGTCGGGCTGCGCCTCGACCTCGACGCCGGCCCTCCCTCCCGGCACGCTCGCCCTCCTCGACGTCTCCTGGACGGCGGGGCGGTTCGACGCCTCCGGGGTCGTGCCGGGCGAGGAGGCCGCGACGTCGCAGCTCGGCCGGGCGCTCCTCCGGGAGCTCTCGCGGACGGGCGCGATCATCGACGCGCGGGGCGTGCAGGCCCGGCCGGCCGACCTCGGCCGCGACGAGGCGAAGACGGCCGCGCTCCTCGCGGCCGCGCCCGCCGACTTCTACCTCGCCGTGCGCGTGGTCTCGTGCGGCGCCTGGCCCGCGAGCTCGCAGGAGGGCGGGCCGCCCGCGGCCTGGTACGCCGGGGAGTGCTCGGCCGAGCTGACGGCGCTCGACCGCTCGGGAAAGACGGTCACGACGCTCCACGAGACGGGGCGCTGGGACAGCCCCCGGAGGGACCGCCTCGAGGGGAAGCGGATGCAGGCCGAGGCCGTCTCCCGGACCGTCGACGCCACGGCGGAGCGCCTCGCGCACGAGCTGCGTCCCGCGGCCCGTTAGGCCTCCCCTCGGCCGGGAGCGGCGGCGGCCCGCGCGCCCCGGGGCGCGCGGGCCGAGGCCTCCTCAGACCTTCGCCGGGACCTCCGCGGGGACGCCGAGGGCGTCCGCCGCGATCGCCTCCTGCTCCATCGCGAAGACGTGGTGCGAGCCGGGGGCCGGGCTCGCGGAGGCGCGGCGCCCCGCGTAGAGGAGCGGGCGCTCCCCTCCGACGCCGGCGACCGCCGCCTCGAGGAACTGCTCGCGGACGAACCGCCAGGCGCCCATGTTCTTCGGCTCTTCCTGGACGAAGACGAGGGCGGCGTCCTTCGGGTAGCGGCCGATCGCCCTTCCGAGCGCCTCCCCCGGGAACGGGTAGAGCTCCTCGAGCCGCACGATCGCGACGTCGGACCGTCCCGCCTTCTCGCGCGCGGCGAGGAGCTCGTAGACGAGCTTGCCGCTCGCGACGACGACGCGCCTCACACCGGAAGCGCCGCCCGCCGCGAAGGCCGCGTCGTCGAGCACCGGCTGGAACGTGCCGTCGGCGATCTCGTCGAACGTCGAGACGGCCTTCGGGTGGCGCAGGAGGCTCTTCGGCGACATGACGACGAGGGGGCGCCGCACGTCGTCCCGCATCTGCCGCATCAGCAGGTGGTAGTACTGCGCGGGCGTCGAGACGTTGGCGACCCGCATGTTGTCCTCGGCGCAGAGCGTCAGGAAGCGCTCGAGGCGCGCGGACGAGTGCTCGGGGCCCTGCCCCTCCTGCCCGTGCGGGAGGAGGAGGACCATGTCGCACGTCTGGCTCCACTTCTGCTCGGAGCCCGAGATGAACTGGTCGATGACGATCTGCGCCCCGTTCGCGAAGTCGCCGAACTGCGCCTCCCAGAGGACGAGGGTCGACGGGTCGGCCACGGCGTAGCCGAACTCGAAGCCCATGACGCCGAACTCGGAGAGGAACGAGTCGATCACCTCGAAGCGGGCCTGCGGCTCGGCGATCGCGTTGAGCGGGACGTACTCGACCCCCGTCTTCGGGTCGGCGAGGACGGAGTGGCGGTGGCTGAAGGTGCCGCGCCCCGAGTCCTGCCCGGAAAGGCGGACGGGCGTCCCTTCCTGCAGGAGCATGCCGAAGGCGAGCATCTCGCCGCCGGCCCAGTCGATCTCGGGCTTGCCGCTCGCGTAGTCCGCCCGCTTCTTCAGGAGCGGTCGGAGCTTCGGGTGGACCTCGAACCCGGTCGGGAGCGTCGAGACCGCCTTCACGACCTTCAGCAGCCTCTCCCGGACGCTCCCCGCGGGCTCGTAGCGCGGCGCGGCCGGAGCGACGAGCGAGTCGGAGAAGGCGCCGCGGGTGCGTGTCGCGGCCGATGAGTCGTACGCCTTCTCGAGCTTCTGCTTCGCGGCGACCCAGACGGCCTCGACCCCGGCCGCCGTGAGCGCCCCGTCGCGGACGAGGGCGTCGCCGTAGAGGCGGGCGACCGAGGAGTGGTTCCGGATCTTGGCGTAGAGGAGCGGCTGCGTGTAGCTCGGCTCGTCCCCCTCGTTGTGGCCGTACCGGCGGTAGCAGACCATGTCGACGACGACGTCGTGCCCGAACTCCCTGCGGTACTCGATGGCGAGGTCGACCGCCTGGACGACGGCCTCGGGGTCGTCGCCGTTCACGTGGAAGATCGGGGCCTGGACGGCCTTGGCGACGTCGGTGCAGTAGGGCGAGGAGCGGGCGTCCTTCGGGTTCGTCGTGAAGCCGATCTGGTTGTTGACGATGACGTGGATCGTGCCGCCCGTCCGGTACCCCTCGAGCTTGCACATGTTGAGCGTCTCGGCGACGATCCCCTGCCCCGCGAAGGCGGCGTCGCCGTGGAGGAGGATCGGGAGGATCCGGGTCCGCTCCGTGTCGCCGGCGCGCTCCTGCTTGGCGCGCACCATCCCCTCGACGACCGGGTCGACCGCCTCGAGGTGGCTCGGGTTGGGCGCGAGGCCGAGCTTCACGCTCGTCCCGCCGGGCGTGACGTGCGCCCCGACGGCGCCGAGGTGGTACTTCACGTCGCCCGAGCCCTGGATCGACTGCGGGTCGAGGACGTCCTCGAACTCCGCGAAGATCCGGTCGACCGGCTTGCCGACGACCGTCGTCAGGACGGTGAGGCGCCCGCGGTGCGGCATCCCGATGACGGCCTCCTCGACGCCCATCTCCGCCGCGCGGTCGAGGAGCCGCGTCAGGAGCGGGATCGCGGCCTCGCCCCCCTCGAGGGAGAAGCGCTTGTGGCCGACGTACTTGGCGTGGAGGAACTTCTCGAAGCTCTCCGCCTCGACGAGCTTGGCGAGGAGGCGCTTCCGGTCCTCCGCCGAGAGCGCCGCGCGGTTGCGGCACGACTCCATCCGCTCCATGAGCCACGCCTTCTGGCGCGGGTCCTGGATGTTCATGAACTCGGCGCCGATCTTCCCGCAGTAGGTCTGGCGGAGGACCTCGAGGATCTCGCGGAGCGTCGCCTGGTCGCGGCCCGCGAGGCCGTTCGTGATGAACTTCCGGTCGAGGTCCCAGATCGTGTAGCCGAACGTCGCCGGGTCGAGCTCGGCGTGGTATGGCGGCGTCTCGAAGCCGAGCGGGTCGAGGTCGGCGAGGAGGTGGCCGCGGACCCGGTAGAAGTTGATGAGCGGGAGGATCCGCGCCTGCTTCTCGACCGCCTCGAGCCGCGAGGCGCCGCCGAGGAAGGGCGGGTTCCGGTCGGGCTCCCACGCCACGGGGCGGTGCGGGACCTTGAGGTCCTTGAAGATCCGCTCGTAGAAGCCGTCTCCGCCGAGGAGGAGCTCCTGGAGCGTCGCGAGGAACGCCCCCGACTCGGCCCCCTGGACGATCCGGTGGTCGTAGGTCGACGTGACCGCCATGACGCGCGAGATGCCGAGGCTCGAGACGACCTCGTCGGGCATCGCCTGGTACTCGGGCGGGTAGCCCATCGCGCCCGTGGCGACGATGCACCCCTGACCCGGCATGAGGCGCGGGGAGGAGGCCGTCGTCCCGAGCGTCCCGGGGTTCGTGAGGGAGATCGACGTCCCGAGGAACGCCTCGGGCTCGATCGTCCCGCGGCGCGCCTTCCCGACGAGGTTGTCGAAGGTGGCGACGAACTCGGCGAAGTCGAGCTCCTCGGCGAGCTTGATGTTCGGGACGAGGAGCGAGCGCGACCCGTCCTTCTTCGCGACGTCGACGGCGACGCCGAGGTTCACGTGGGGCTTCCTCACGCGCTGGGGCTTGCCGTCCGCCTCGGCGAAGGCGTCGTTCATCCCCGGGTGCTTCTCGAGCGCCCGGACGATCGCCCAGGCGACGAGGTGCGTGAAGGAGACCTTCGACTGCCTCACCGCCTCGCGGTGGTGGTTCAGGATCCGCCGGTTCTCCTCCATCGCCTTGACCGGGATGACCCGCTGCGAGGTCGCGGTCGGGACCGCGAGGGAGGCGTCCATGTTCCGGGCGATCGTCGCGGAGCCGCCGACGAGAGGGACGAGCTTCTCGCCCGGGCGGAGGGCCGGGGCGGGGCCGGCAGGGCGGGCCGCGGGAGCGGCGGGCGAGGCGG